>DASXWF010000891.1:0-2891 GCA_036503835.1 Polyangiaceae bacterium
CTGGGCCTCGGCCGTGCATCTCGTGCGCAACGCGGTCGATCACGGCATCGAGACCTCGGAGGAACGTCGCTCGTCCGGCAAATCCGAAAACGGCAGCTTGGTCCTGCGAGCCAGGAGCGAGGCGGGCTCGTTCGTGTTCGAGATCGAAGACGACGGACGCGGAATCGACTGGGAGCGGGTGCGGGCGCGGGCGCGCGAATGGGGGCTGCCGGCCGAGAGCGCCGCCGATCTCGAGCGCGCGCTCTTCACGGACGGCCTTTCGACCCGCGAGGAGGCGAACGAGCTCTCCGGCCGCGGCGTCGGCATGGCCGCGGTGCTCGGCAGCTGCGAGACCCTCGGCGGGTCGATTGCGGTCCACTCCGAGCCCGGGACCGGGACGCGCGTGCGCGTGACCCTGCCGGCCGGACCACGCGTGATCGCGGCCTGAGCGGCCCCGAGCGCGAGCGAGGACTGGCGCGGCGTCAGCGGCCGAGCACGTACTGCTTTCCGGGATCGATGACGAACGTTCCGGCGAGCGCGGTGCGGCCGAGCAGCATGCGGTAGAGCATGTCGCGCCGATCGACGAGACCGATCTCGACGCGGCGCGCGACGTCGCCCAACTCGATGCGGGCGCGCACGAACAGGCGCGTCTCGATGCGACCGTTCGAGGCCCGCACGCGCCCGCGGCGCACGATGGACGCCTCCACGCGCACGCGGCGCGCGCGGTCGGATTGCTTCGAGCACACGCGAAAACACACGCGCCCCCCGGAAAGCTCTTCCACGTCCTCGACGTGCAGGGCGCTGGTGCGCGCGCCGGTGTCGATCTTGGCGGGCAGGCGCAAGACTCCCCAGTCGGGAATCGAGACGGCTTCGGTCGTGCCGATCAGCACGCGCCCGCGCGGGAGCGGCGTGCTCAAGTGGCGGCGCGGCGCTCGTTCAGACGCTCGCGGAAGTCGGAAATCGTGCGTTCGAGGCCCTGGCGCAGCTGGATCTTGGGCTCGAACTGGATGAGCTGCTTCGCCTTGGTGATGTCGGGGCGGCGCTGCTTCGGATCGTCGGAGGGCAGCGGGCGATACTCGATGGTCGACTTCGACTTGGTGAGGTCGATCACTTCCTTGGCGAGCTCCGCGATCGTGAATTCACCGGGGTTCCCGAGGTTCATCGGGCCCTCGAGGCGCGGCAGGCGCGAGACGCGGACGAAGCCCTCGATCAGATCGTCGACGAAGCAGAACGAACGCGACTGTTTGCCTTCGCCGAACAGCGTGACCGGACGCCCCTCGAGCGCCTGCACGATGAAGTTCGACACGACGCGGCCGTCGTTGAACGCCATGCGCGGACCGTAGGTGTTGAAGATGCGCACGATGCGCGCGTCCACGTTCCAGCAGCGGGCGGCGTCGGTGAGCAGGGTCTCGGCGCCGCGCTTGCCCTCGTCGTAGCAGGAGCGCTCGCCCACGGGGTTCACGTTGCCCCAGTAGCTTTCGGGCTGCGGGTGCACCGTGGGATCGCCGTACACCTCCGAGGTGGAGGCATGGACGATGGTGCAAGAACGACCGCGTGCCATCTGGATCAGCCGCTGCGCGCCGAGTACGCTGGTCGTGAACGCGGCGTACGGATCGTGCTGGTAGTGGATGGGCGACGCCGGACACGCGAAGTTGAAGATCATCTGCGCGTAGACGTGCATCTCGTCGCGCACGTCGCCGGCCTGGAAATGGAAGTGTGGGTCGCGGCTCGCCCGCGACAGGTTCACCAGATCCCCGGTCATCAGGTTGTCGAGGCCTACGACCTCGTAACCCTCGTCGAGGAGCCGGTCGACCAAGTGCGATCCCAAAAATCCCGCAGCCCCGGCCACGAGGACGGTCTGCCTTGCTGCACCGAGTCCCATGGTCGAACTCGATACACTTGCTCACTCGCGAAAGCAAACGCCGGCGGCTCGCAAGAGCGAGTGCGCGGGCACCGTTCCGATGTGAACGAACACGGCGTCGAACGGGATGTTGCGGGCCGCGCCGCCGACGTTCACGAGCAGGCCTGCTTGTTGCAATGCATGGACCTCGGCCGAGAAGTGCAACTCGACCCGGCCGCGCGCCGCGAGCGACGAGAGCGCGTCGATGTTTCGGCGCTTCCCGCGCCGAAAACCGGGGCCGCGATGCACGACGCTGACGTCGGAGCCGGGCTGCGCGGCGAGCGCGAGCGCGGTCTCCATCGCCACGTCGCCGAGGCCGACCACGATCAGCCGCTGTCCCGCGAAGGCGCGGGCGTCGCTGAGCTCGTAGTGGACCCGCGGTTCCAGTCTCTCTGGAACCGGTACCGGAAGCTTCCGCGGCGTGCCGCGCGAGCCGACGGCGACGAGGACGTGGCGCGCGCGGTGCTCCACCGGGAGCGGGGCGCCGTCCTGCACGGTCACGCGGAAGGGCCGCCGGCCCGCTGCGACGCTGGAGGGCTCGGGCTCGATGCAGAGGACGCGCGCGCCTTCGCGCACGTCGAGGTGTGCGCTCCGCACCGCGCGCTCCCAGCGCTGCAAGAGTTGTTCTTTCGAGGCGTCGGCGATCCAGAGCGGCAGCTCCGCGACGTCGCTGGACGGCGTGTCGAGCACCAGTTTGCCGCGCGAGAAGCGCCGGATGCTCTCGGCGATGCTGGCCTGCTCGAAGACGATCACGGAGAGACCGCGCTCGCGCGCGCGGAGCGCGGCGGACAGACCGGCCGGGCCCGCGCCGATCACCGCGAGATCGAACAACGGGTCGGCGTTCCGGCCCGGGCGCGCCGGCTTCGATCGGGCGGCGACCGTTTCGGCGACGCTCGTGCCCTGCAGGATCGCGTTGCGGATCAGCGCTCCGCCGGTCACGTCCCCCGCGAGGAACAGGCCGGGGCGCTCGGGGACCTCGAGCATGTCGGAGAGGATCGGCCCCGGCTGGGCA
>DASXWF010000892.1:0-4022 GCA_036503835.1 Polyangiaceae bacterium
GTAGCGAAAGCGCTTGCCGTCGATGCGTTCGTCGCCGGACACCCTGAGGTTGACCCGAGAAATCAAGCCGTAGCTGAGGGTGCCCGCGGGAAGGCCGACGAACGGCTCGCCGTCGTAGTACGTGAGCTCCTCGCTGTAGCCGTCGCCGTCGTCCACGCCGGAAACGCGCTTTCGCCACGGTCTGTTCAGGATCCAGCGCCCGTCGGCGTCCCCGGGTGACACGAAGCGCGTGCGCTCGTAGCTCTCGTCGCCGCTGCACGCGTCGCCGCAGGGAGCGCCGAACGCGCCCTCGGCGCGCGTGCAGGGTTCGCAAGCACCGCCGCCGATCGCGGTCACCCCGAGCTTCGCCAAGAGTGTGCGATTGCCGTAGCCGTCGTATTCGTAGTTCTCGCGAACCGTCACCCATTCGCCTTCGGGCCGGCGCTCCGTCACCGTTCGAATCGTCTCGACGGGACACAGGAAGCGCACTCGCGGAGTGGTCGTCGGAACACCGGAAGGCGCGCAGTCGCCGTAGCGTTGCTCGCTCGTCGCGAGGAGCTCGCCGGCGCTCTCCGTACGCTGCTCCAGCATCAAGCCCTTCCGATAGACGTCGTCCGCGCCCACGTCGAAGTGATGGCTGACGCGGCCGGTCTCGACGCCGTCATCGCCGGGTGTATCGACGACCACGTCGGTGAAGCCGCGAAATTGCCGCTCGACTCCGTCGTAGTAGCCGTTCCGATAGTGAAACACCTGGCGCTGCTCGACGCCCGAGAGCTCGTCGCGCACGGTGAGCTCGTCGACGGTGAGCAGCGCTTGCGGCAGCCGATACTGCCAGGCACCACTGCCGCCGTCGCGGGCCAAATGCTCGACGGACGAGCCGTAGTCGATCTCGATCGTTTTGCCGATGCCGTTGTCGATGCGCGCGAGCAGATTCGGGCGTTCGGGAAAGAGCTCCAGGTAGGTGACCGCCCCGGACGGGTCGATCCAGACCACGTCGGTGGAGCCGGATCCGTTCATGTCCGCGAAGCGCAGCGAGAGCTCGGCGCTGCCTTCCGGGATCGCAAGCTCGTCGGTTCTGGAGAGCACGACCTGGTCCGCGAGGCGCGTCCCGTCACGATTGACGGCGTAGAGGACTGCGTCGCCCCGCGCCGCGACCACGTCGGCGAGCGCGTCTCCGTTCAGATCCACGAGCTGTTCGTCGCCCGCGAAATCGGACGGCAGATTCGTCATCTCGATCCAGTCGCCGAAGCGCCCCAAGCCGAGATTCATGCGATAGGCGAGGAGGCCCAGCGTTTTTCGCACGGCGTCGAGCAAACCGTCGCCGTTCATGTCGGCGAACTGGAGAGCGTCTTCCACGAAGCTCGCGCCGATCGAAGCCAGGCCCTGTTCGACCAGGATGAACGAGCCGGAGCCGCGGTTTTCGTGGATCCAGGTGGCCGTGCGATCGGCGTGAACGAGGTCGATACGCTTGTCGCCGTCGTAGTCGAGAAAGCGCAGATTCGCGTCGTCGCCGGGGCTCGGCATGTCGAAGCCCCGCGGCTGCTCTTCCAGCGCCCAATCGCCGCTGCCGCGATTCCAGAGCACGAAGCCGCCTTCGGCGTCGACCATGTCCGTGCGGCCGTCGCCGTCGAGATCGAGCATGTCGGTTCCGGGCGCCCCGAGCTTCAGGCTGCCCGTCGTCGACGTCACGGGCTCGGCGAAGCCCTCTCCGAGCTCGTTCAAGAAGATGCGGTGGCGCGAACCGGCGGTGTCGACCACGTCGGGCAGCCCGTCCGAATCCAGATCGACGAGGTCGGCCGTGCCGGCACGGAAATCCACGCCGAGAGCGCCCTGCATCTCTACGATGCTCGGCGTGCTCGAGCCGAGATCCGCCGAATACTCGAAGCTGAACCGAATCGGATGCGGCCCCGCGCCGTCACGTCCGAACCAGCGCACGCGCGCGAGACGGCTGACACCGCTCGCATCGGGATCGACCAATCCGCAGTCGTCGTCGTAGCAGAGCTCGTAGCTACGAATCATGCTACCGCGAGCCATGACGTCGATGTGCGACAGGCGCTCCGTCGTGCGAAGCTCGACCCCCGGCTTAGCGTCCGAGGTGGGGTCGGCGCGCGGTTCGTAGCCGAGCGTCACCTCGTAGCGCGGCACGTCGTCGACGAACACGTACTCGACGCTCGCCAGGCGCGAGCTGCCGCCGTCCTTTTCGTAGCCGTAGCGAAGCTCGTGACCGAGAGCGTCGAGCATCGAGACGAGGTGATAGCGAAACACGCCGCCCGCCCCATCGACACGTGCGTTCCGAACCAGCCGGCCCCTCGAGTCCGCGCCGAAGTAGCCGACGCGGCCGTCGGGATACTCCGCCGTCCAGTAGCCCTCGGTACCGTCGCCGTCGGCGTCCTGCCAGGTGTAGCGTACGAAGCTTTTCTCGAAGCGCGCGCGATACTCCCCGCTGCTCGAGACGCGCACGAGCTCGTCGGAGCCTCCTGCGGCGAAAACGTCGTCGGGCGAGTAGCGCGGTACACCGCGCGACGTCATGCGCTCGATGGCCGGCAAGGGCAGCGACCAGCCGATGCCGAGCGGCGAGTTCCCCGCCCCGGAGTCGTAGACGAGCGACAGGTCCGGCGTCAGTCCCGGGTACCCCTCTGGAACGTCGACCGCGACCCGATAGCTCATCGTCCCCATGCTGAGGTTCGGCTGAACGTTCTCGCCCGTTCCCTCCAGCGAGCCGGGGCCCTTCGGCAAGCGCAGCCGGTCCGGCGAAACCCCGGATTTGTCGGCGCCGCGCGCGCTGCTCGCAAGCCCGCACAGCACGAGCGCGGAGATGGCGACCCTTCTCACCAAAGCCTGCAAAGCGCCGGCATGCTAACGCGAAATCAGTGGGACGTCGAAGGAGAAGGCATTGGGCTGATTGCCGCAGCTCTCGTTGGATGACTGGTCAGGTCACCCGACGGGCAACCCGGGGCGGGTTGTCCCCCGGTTGTCCCACTGCTCAGCGAGCTCGCGCGGCGGCCGATCGGTGAAGGCGCCAGCGGCGAGCCAGCGCGCGAGCGGCGTCGCGTTCATGCCGAGCTCTTCGAGACCGGGAACGACCAGGTCGCCGATCACTTGGCGGAGCGCCGCTCGGATCGCGCTGGCGGGCGGCGCGCCGTGCGCACCGAGCACGTCGCTCTGCTCCGGATCGTCCGGAGTCTGCCCCATCCAGGAGCGCAGGTTCAGGTAGGCCATCGGCAGGATCCAGGGGCCGACCGCCGCTCGGGTCGCGGAGTCAACCGAGGCGAGGTGCGCCCAGCCGATGCGGCCGTGATCGATCTCGTCGCTCAGGAGCTCCTGCAGCGCGGCTCGTGCGAGCGCCCCAGACGCGTGGGTGAGACACACCTCGAGGTAAGCCCCGGCCGTCGTTTCGTTCAGCACGCACTGGCCCACGACGTGGAGCGTGTCGCGGAGCTCGGGTGAGGCACTGGCGTGCGAGGGAAGCTCGAGCGGGAGCCGCTCCGGTAGCGCGAGCTCGTGCCCCTCGAACCGCGAGGCGACGACGCGGCTGAGCTCCGTGTGGCGATACTCGTCGTCGACGGCGCGCGCCGCGAGGGCCAAGAGCTCTCCGCTCGCACCGCGCCGCTCGAGCGCGCCACGGATCACCTGAAACGAATCCGCGACGCGCCGTTCCATGGCCGCGCGGTAAAGCCAGATCTCTGCGAGCCTTCGCCGAGCGCGCGCGGGAAGCGCGGCGATCGCCGGATCCCGCTCCGGAAGCGGCCGCCGCGTGAGCCGGCCGCCCCACCGCCCGTGCTCGCCGTACTCCACACTCACGGCGCGGCCCCGTCCTCGATCGGCGTCCAGCCTTTCTCGGTGCATTCGTGTTCCGCCGGCGCCTCGCCCCAACAACGGCACTCCGATTCCAGGATCCGGCCCGGGGCGCATACCCACTCGCCGCCGCTGCAGAACGGCGAGTGTTGATTGGGAAAGTCGTAGACGCAGTAGTGTGGCGCGGGCGACTCGAGGCAACGGTTCATGTCGCCGGACTCGCACTCCCCGAGCGGATCGACGCACGC
>DASXWF010000893.1:0-5000 GCA_036503835.1 Polyangiaceae bacterium
GCAGGAGACGGCGGCGCCGCAGCGCAAGCGGGGAGCGGCGCCGCAGCAGCGCAAGCGGGAAACGGCGGTCTTGGCGCGAGCTCGGGCGGACCGCCCAAGGGAGGGGAGTCGGGGAGTTCCGGCTCGGCAGGAGCAGCGGGAACTCTCAGCGATCCGCCGCCACCCCTCGAGTGCGGAGACGCGTGCACGGCGGCCGGACACGATTGTGTCGAGAACGAGTGTCGCGCGGCGCCAGGCAGGATGCTCTGGCAGGCGAGGATCGACGATCGCTATGTGGACTACCCGGGCGGGGTTGCGTCGGATTCCCAGGGCAACGCTCTCTACGCCGCAAGCTACCAAGTTCGCCTCCCCGCGCTCGGGCAACGACTCGCCGTCCACAAGGTGACGCCCCAGGGTCGGGAGCTCTGGACGCACACGTTCGAGGGGTCGCTCGGCGCCATGGTCACTGCGATCGCCGTGGACGCGGAAGATCGCGCCTACGTCAGCACCTCGACTTTGGGACGAGCCGCGCCGACCCTGCGCGCAATTGACGCCGGCGGCGGACTCGTGCGCGAGACGACGTTCGACCTCGAAGCGCTGGCAGGCATCAGCGCCATCGCGGTCGATTCGGACGAGAACGTCGTCCTCGCCGGTTACACGGATTTCATGCCGCCCCGCATGATCGTGCTCAAGAAGCTCGACCGGAACGGCGACGAGCTCTGGAGCAAGACGCTGCACGACGGCTGGACCTACGCCGCAGGTTACGGCCTCGCCGTGACGTCGAACGGAGACATCGCGCTCGCGTCGGGCACGAGCAGCGACATCAAGGCGGCGTGGATCGGCCTTCTCGATCCAGACGGTGACCCACTCTGGGAAAGGACGTACGGCGTGGACGGCGCAACGGTCGCCGCCTTTGCCGTCGTGGAGGGCGCGGAAGGCGAGCTCATTGCGGGCGGGCAGGTGCTCGACGGGACGAGCTTCCTGCGCCGCTACACGGCGGCGGGCGACCTCGTTTCGCACGTGGATCTGTTCGGCCCCGAGCGAGAGTTCTTCGGACTGGCCGCGGGTCCCGAGGGGACGATCTTCGCTTCCGGAACGGCGTACTCGATGGACGACAACCTACAGGCCTGGGTGAGCCAGCTCTCTCCCGATGGAGGAGCGCCGTGGGAATTTTTCGATGCGCTCGACGCGTTTCCGTTCGGTCGCTCGGCGAGCGAGGTCGCCGTCACTCCGGCGGGTGACGTGCTCGTTGAAGGGCAAATCCAGCTCTCGCCCGGCAGCGTGGGGATCTGGGCGGCACGCCTCGCCGGACCGAACGGCGGCGTCCCCGTCGTAGGGGCGGACGACGTCGAACCCTTGCTCGAGCGGCCCTACCCGGACCACGACGGCTCCGCGATCTTCGTCGACTCCGAAATCCCTTCCTGCGTACCCAGCGGAGCCACGAATTTCATCCTCACCGGCGAGCTCGACGGCGAGCCCGTGAGCGCGATGGACACCAGCAGCAGCGAGCTCGATGCCACGCGCTACGCCGGAGGAGGGCTCGGCTTCGAGTGGGAAACGTACATCGTGGAGGGGTCGACCATCGAGCTCAGCGGCGGGTACGTGATCGTGCCGGAAGGCCACCCGCGCGCCGGCGAAGTGATCTGTATCCAAGCCGGTGAGCTCGGCGTGCTCCCGGCCGTCATCGGGGCCGTGGAGAGGCGGGAGTTCAAGTTCAGGGTTACGCGTGCGAGCTACGGCGACGATTGCTCGGGAGGTGAGGCCACGGTGAACCTCACCGGCTGCGTCAACCGCTCGGCGGAGTTCTTGCCCTCGCCGTGAACGCCGCGCGACCGACCGGCTGGCAGCGAGTGACGGAGCCGCTCGGGCGCACGTTGCGCCGCACCGTCGGCATCGCGCTCTTCTCCGAATTTCTACGACGGCCGCGCGTGACCGGGCGCCCTTCTACCAGGCGTGCCTTCTACCAGGCGTGCTCTTCGAAGAACGACCACCCGAGCTCGGAGGCGGACTCGTAGTCGGACGCGCCGAAGATGCCCTGGCCGCCCGCCCAAGCGTGCGCCATTTCTTCGAAAGAGCAGAACGCGACTTGTCCGCCGGAAGGACAATCTTTCGAGTACTCACAGGTTCCGCCCAGCACGCTCACGACGTCGACCTCGGTGCCGCAGCCGTTGCGCTCCGCCCAGCGCGCGCGCGTCTGCTCGCCGCACGACACCGGGATCAGGCCGTCATCCGACCCGTGGAAGACGATGACGGGCTTCCGCGTAACGGGACAGTCCGCGAGATCGTGGGAGCCACCCGAGTGCGCGGCGATTGCGGCGATGTCGGGGCGGAGACAACCCGTCTCGTTCGAGAAGTAGCCACCCATCGAAAATCCGGTGACGAAGACGCGCGCGCGGTCGATGCTCCGCTCGCCTTCCACGAAGTCGAGCATCGCGTCGATGAACGCCTGATCGTCGCCGGCTGCAACCGGCAGATCTCCGAGCCCGCTCGGGCACGCGCCCTCACCGACGTTCCAAGGTCCCGGCGCATCGGGCTCACCGTCGGGGTAGAGGACGACGAAACCCTCGCGATCGGCGATCAGGTGGTACTGCGTCACGTCGAACATCTGCTCTCCCGACATCAGGAAGCCGTGGATCACGATCACGACCGGAGCAGGGACCGTCGGCTCGAGACTCGGAGGCGCGTAGTAGACGAACGAGCGTTCGAGCCCGCCGGCGGTCAACGTTCGAGTGCTCTTTCCGCTCGGATCTTCGTCCGTGCGTTCGATGGCCGTGATGTCACCACACCCGAGTACGACGAGCGCGCCCAGTCCGCAGCAGAGCCGTAGCATCGCTCGGAAATCGTGGTTGTCAGCACGCATGAACGAATCTTTCGATCGGAAAGACGGGCTCGATCCAGACTGCGTCTTACCACACGGATTCACCTTCGGCGTGAGGAGCGCCGGACACCGCCTTGACAGGATGCGCCGGCGGCTCTCAATAGGACGATGTCAACGACCCTGAGTGGCGCCCTCGACGACGTGCTGCCTCTGATCGCGGACCAGGAGCGAAGCGATCCCGAGACCTATCCGGCCAAGAGCATTCGCGCGCTCTTCGACGCCGGCATCATCGCGGGCCCGTTCCCCGAGCAGCGGGGCGGCCGAGGGATGAAGCTGGTCGAGGCAGTACGCGTCGTCGAAACGATCGCCTCCGTCTCGCCGTCGGCGGCGCTGATCGCGAGCATGCCGCTGGGCCTCGCCGGCATCTACGGGCTCGGCGAAGAGATCGCACCCGAGGCGCATCGGGCGTCGTTCGCCGAGCAGATCGATCGGGTGGCGGCGGACTACCGCGCAGGGCGCCTGTACGCGGCTTGCAACAGCGAGAAAGGAGCCGGAGGGTCGCTCGCCGCGACTCGGACGACGGCGGCGCGGCAGCCGGACGGGGCATTCGCGCTGACGGGCGAGAAGATCTTGGCGTCCTCGGGGCGGAACGCAGCGACGTTTTTTTCCACGGCCAAGGTGAACGCCGACGAGCTGCCGGGCGCGGGCATCGTCGAGTTCTTCCTCGTGGATGTCGCCTCCCCGGGTGTGGACGTCTCGAACGACTGGGACGGCTTCGGGATGCGTCCGACCGAGAGCCATACGGTTCGCTACACCAACGCGCGCGCGACGGGGATGGTCGGGTTTCCGAACTTCGTGAACCTGGTCCAGCCGCTCGAGTATTTCTTCTGCCTCTTCGCCGCGATCCCGCTCGGATGCGCGAAGGCGATGCTGCGCGCGACGGCGTCACCGGCGCCGCAATCTCCGGCGTTGAGGCTCCGGCTCACCGACGCGACGATGCGCTACGAGGCGATGCGCGCATATCTACTGCAGACGGCGGAAGGATTTCGGGCAGCCGCGGGCGCGAGCTACGCGGCGCGCGTGCTGCGCACCAAGACCTACGTGACGCAGGAGGCCACGAAGTTGTGCGCCGAGCTGTTCGCGCTCGGCGGCGGCAGGAACTACCGACGAACCAGCCTCGTGGCGCGCATGCTCGCCGATTCGTTCGCGGGGACATCCCTGCGACCGCCGCTCGCGCTCGCGCTCGAGAAGCTGGTCGAGAACTTCTCGCTCGGCGACGCCGAGTAGCCGCGAATTCAGCGCTCGAAGTCGAACGCGTACACGTGAAGGAGCGTGTCCCCGTCCCCCACGAGGTTCGGGACGTTGCTGGTGAAGATCAATGTCCGACCATCGTGGTTCAGCGATAGCGACCCGTACTGCTCGTCCGCTTCCAGCGCCGGCAGTGCCACGCGTACGGTGACGCGCATTTCGAGGTCGCGCAGGTAGATGCCCTGCTCCTGGGGCACTCCCGCGATCAGGTTCGTCGCGCTCGTGAAGAAGACGATCCAGCGGCCGTCGCCGCTCAACGCCGCGTCGTAAACCGGAGCGTCGCCTTGAGCGCCTTCCGTCGAGAGGCTCGCCAGCTCGAGCGTGCCCTCGGACAGATCGCGGATGAAGACGTCGCTCGTCCCGTTCGCGTCGCCCGGGACGAGGTTCGTCGCGTCCGAGATGAAGGCGATGCGAGTGCCGTCGGCGCTCAGCGAGGGGACGTAGCTCGCGCCGTCGGGGGCGCTGCCGTCGTGGGTGACGGGAAGGCGCTCGGTTTCGCCGGAGGCGAGCCGCTGGAGGACGACGTTCCGAGCCAGCGGGCCCATGACGGTGTCGTCCCCCACTTCGATCACGAGGACCGAACCGTCCGCGCTGATGATGGGACCCTGGTTCGCACCGCGATCGAGGTCGACGATGCCGTCCAGCGTGTAGCGGACGAGCTCGGTGCTGCCGCTCGCGCTGTCGAAGACGTAGTTGGCAGGATCGCTCGGCGTCGTGCCGGGGATCAGGTTCGAGGCGGACGAGAGGAAGGCGACGAATCGCCCTCCCTCGCTGATGGTGCAACCGGCGCTCCCCTCGTCGGCGTCGGCGGGCGTGATCGGCACGATGCCGGACAGGAACGTGTCCGAAGGCAGGAGAGGTCCGCCGACGTAAACGGCCGACCAGTCGCGGGCTC
>DASXWF010000894.1:0-1697 GCA_036503835.1 Polyangiaceae bacterium
GTCACGTCTTGCGACCCCTCCGACCGGAAAAGCAGCTGGCTTTGGCCTCGCCAGAGCATTCGCGTGGCGTGCGGTCTCTGATTGTCGATCGTGATCTGTTCCTCCAAAGACCTGACAGTAGTGCTAGTCCGCGCGCGTATCCCGCGCTGGCGCACCCGAACGTGGGCAATCGATCCGGCGCGGGTGCCGCACGTCGTGCCGGACGCGCTCGTTCAGTCGGGCAAGCGGTGAACGATCGCGCCGCCGACGCCGACGGCCCAACCTTCGCCGTCCTCGCCCATCCACAACGAGTTCCAGTGCGCGTCGAGCTTGGCCGGCACGCGTTCCCAGCTCTGCCCGTCGTAATGGACGATCGAACCGAACTCTCCCGCGCCCCACACGTCGTCGGGAGCGAGCGCGACGAGCTTGTGGATCGATCCGCTCGGGAAATCAGCCCCGTCCATCGCCTCCCACTCGGTACCGTCGAAGTGGTACGCGTAGTTGGTCCACGCGCCGAGCCAGACATCCGAGCTCGACGTGCCCGTGACCGCGGTCCACTGCAGGCTCGAGAGGGTGACCTCGAGTACGTCCTCCCAACCGCTCTCGGGGCGATAACGCATCACCACGCCGTTCCGCCCGACCGTCCAGGCGTTGCCGTCCGGCGCGACCCAAACGTCATCGAGGTCCGACACGCTTGCCGTGGGTTCGTTCTGCCACTGCTCGCCGTCGAAGTGCAGCGCTTCGCCGTTCGTGCCCACGAACCAGACGTCGTCGGGGCCGGAGCCGTGAACGTCCGCGAACATGCTCGAGACCTCGAGCCCGTAGTCCACTTCCTCCACGACCTCCCCGTCGAAGTGATAGACGCGAGAACCGGTGCCTGCGAGCCAGATGTCCGTCGCCGAGCTCCCCCAGATTGCCTGCGGGTAGAAGTTTTCACCCGCACCGGGTAGCTCTCTCCAGGCATCGGTCTCGCCCGACGCGTCGAGCTCGAAGAGCCCGGGGCCGACGGCATAGACGCGCGTGCCGTCGCTCCACACGCCGGTGAAGTCCTCCAGCTCTTCGGGCGCGAGCTCCGGCAATTCGGGCGTGATGCCGTCGGGCGTGACGCGCCCGATGCGGCCCCGGTTGCCGCCCGTGAAGGCTTCGCCCCGCACGGTCGCGGCGCCGGTGTACTGATACGTGCCCGGCTCCTCCAACAAGGCGTACTGCTCCCAGCTCTCGCCGTCGAAGTGCTGCATCACGTCGTTGTAGACGTTGTAGAGGTCGTCGGAGCCGGTCCCGAAGAGCTTCAGGCCACCCGACGGCGCGCCCTCCACTTCGGCGAAGCCGTCGACGTCGTTGCCGCGCCACATGCGTTCGCCGCCCGCCCACACGTCGGTCGGCGTCGCGACGAACAGGCGACTCACGCGCTCGCCGAGAACCAGGCTCGTCGTCATCGCGCCGTCCCAGACGAACACGCCCTCGGCCGACGACGCCCCGAGCAGCCACAGGCGTCCGTCGCCGCTCGCGTGGATCTCGCGGAAGTTCGAGGCGAGCGGGAGCCCTGCCGGACGCGACCAGGCTTCTCCGTCGTAGTGGACGATCCCGCCGGCCGCCATGGCCCAGATGTCGTCGGGACCGGTGCCCGTGAAGAAGCCGACGCCTCCTTCGAGGAGCGGATCGTCGAGGCGGGACAGTGTGTCGCCCGCGACGTGATACACGCCGTCGTCGACCGAGAA
>DASXWF010000895.1:0-5246 GCA_036503835.1 Polyangiaceae bacterium
GATCGTGTCGTGAGCCGCGTCTCGCTGCTTCCGTTGGTCGATGACGTTCGCGTGACGCTCTTGCATGTCGTTCCCGGCGGCCTTCCGGCAAGCGAGCAGCGGAGCGCCGAGCGCGACGCCCACAAGGCGCTCGGCGAAGAGGTGCGGCATCTGCGCAGGCTGGTACCGAAGAAGGCGAAGATCGAATCGCTGGTGAGGCGGGGCTCTGCCGCGGCCACGGAAATCGCAGCCAGCGCAAGCAAAGTGAAGGCGGAGCTGATCGTCATGGGCCGAGCGGGCGGGAGCCCGCTGCGCGATGCCGTCCTCGGTTCGACCGCGGAGCGCGTGTTCCGGCAGGCCCGCGTGCCGGTCCTGGCCGTTCGATTGGCGGCGCGAGGGCCGTATCACCGTCCGCTGCTCGCGCTCGACTTCGACCCGGCGGCTCACGAGGCAATTCGACTGCTGCTGCGGATGCTCCAGCCGCCGCGTCCTTCGGTGGAGGTCGTGCACGCCTTCGACACTCCTTACAGGCGACTGATCTATCCGAGCCTCTCCCAGGATGAAGCGGAAGAGATGGAGACCGAGCTTTCTACCAAGGCTACTCGTGAGCTGGAGACTCTGCTCGCCACGGTGTTGGCCGAGGCGGAGGTTCCGCGCGAGGACGCGCCGTGCTGGAAGACGCATGTCCGGTGCGGCCCGCCGCGCATGCTCGTCGAGAAGGCGATGAAGAAGGCGCAGACCGACCTGCTCGTGCTCGGCAGCCGCGGCTACTCGGGCGCTGCGTACATGCTCTTGGGTACGGTCGCCGGCGACCTGCTCCGCGCGGCGAAATGCGACGTGCTCGTCGTCCCACCGGTCCCCGCGGCGTGACCTGCGAACGCCGGAGGCCGGTCCAGGAAGCTCAGGAGTTGCCGGGAGGAGTGAGCGGGGGCGGAGTGTCGGTCTCGCGCGCAACTCGACGGCGAAACAGCGCCACTCGCGCCAGCAGTAGCGTGGTCACGGGGACGGTGATGGAGAGAATGACGGGGATCAGCCAGGGGTGGAGCACGGGCCGAGACTCGCTCGCGCCGAAATAGAGGCCCGCCGCCAACGTTACGCACCAGTTGCCCAACGTGTACGCGAGCGCCGGCGGATGCATGCGCAGAAAAAAGTCGGGTAGGCCAAGGAATCCCGCGGCGGAGACGAGGACGAACGCGCCGCTCAGCATGAGCAGCAGGGCGGTCGCGATCTCGATCCAGAGGGGAACGTCAGCGGTCATTCGATCACTTCCCCGCGCAAGATGAACTTCGCCATCGCGGACGAGCTCACGAAGCTGAAGAGCGCGATCAACAGCGCGCCCTCGAAGTACACGTCACTCTTGTAAGCGATGCCGAGGACCAGCATGACGAGCATCGCGTGCAGGTAGAGAAGGTCGAGGGCGAATACGCGATCCTGCGCTCGGGGTCCTCGGATCAACCTGACGAGCACGAGGACCGACGCGACGCCGTAGCAGCCGAGGGCAAAGACGACGGCGAACGAGAACAACGTGCTCATTCGAAGATCTCTCGGAGAGGTTTCTCGTAGCGATCCTTGTAGCGCGCGACGAAGGCGCTTTTCTCGCCGACGTTCCAGACGTGCAGCAGGAGCTGGCTACGATCGAGGGCGAGCTCCGACCAGACGGTGCCCGGTACGACCGTCGTCACCATGGCCAGCGCGGCCAGCCCGGCGGGATCACGGAGCTCGAGGGGTACGACCACGAACTCCGAGCGGGGCCGCTGCCGTCGCCAGATGATCACGTCCCGCGCAACTTCGAAGTTGGACCGCACTACGTCGTAGCCGACCCTCAGAACGTAGCGCACGACCAGGAGCGGTTTCCGCACCCTCGCCTTCCCCAGGCGCAGGCTCGAGGTGAGGAGCGGCACCGCGAGCGAAAGTCCGAGCCCCAGGAGCACCTGGCCGAGGCTCGTGGAGCGGGCGAGCGCGAGCCACAACGCGAAGAGCGCGACGGACGACAGCGGCGCAGGCGCGAGCTTCTTGAGCAAGCTCACGGTATGGCCTCCCGTTCGACCGAGGATCGCGTGGGCCCAGGTCGTGGTTTCATCGACATCACCGCCTCGATGTACGCCTTCGGCGCGTGCAATTCCGAGGCGGTTGCGCGCGTGTAGCGCAGGACGGGCTCGGCCCAGACCGTGAGTACGACACACGAACACAGGAGAGCCAATACGGCGAACGCCTCGACGACCTTGATGCTCGGTAGAACTCCCCAGTTCGTCGCCCAGAAATGGCGAATGCCCGTCCTCGAGAACGAGACCGTGGCCACGAATCCCGCGAAGAGCAGCAGCCCGACGAACCACCAGGCGCCTGAAATCGGTGCGCCGGCGTTCGCCTGCCCGCTCTGGTCGGCGCTCAAGACGGAGCTCAGGAGCGAGAGCTTCGCGACGAATCCGGACAACGGCGGCAGGCCGGCCACGAGCAGCGCGCAGGACGTGAAAGCCAGGCCGAGCAGGGCGATGGATACTGGAAACGCCTTGCCGACGAGAGGTACCTCGTCGTCGTCGAGGTTCGTGTCATCGTCCGCCTCCACGTCGACGTCGGGCGGCGACTGATCATCGCTCGCGACGCGGTCCACGAGCTCGACGAGGAGAAACAGCGCGCTCACCGCCAGGGTCGCGCTCAGCAGGTAGAAAAGCGCCGCCGCCGTCACGGAGGGGACGCCCATCGAAAGTGCTGCGAGGAGCGTACCGGACGACACGGCCACCGAAAAGCCCGCGATGCGGTCGAGGCGCATGGAGGACATGAGACCCACCGTTCCGAACGCAATGGTAGCAAGGCCTCCGCAGAGCAGAACCGGCGCGCCGAAGTGCGCGGACGGGCTGGCGTCCGAGAAGAACAACGTCCACAAGCGCACGAACACGTAAATGCCCACCTTGGTCATCAGCGCGAAGAGCGCCGCCACGGGGGCGCTCGCGGCCGTGTAGGCGGGTACGAGCCAGGCATTCATAGGCCAGATCGCGGCCTTGATGAGGAAGGCGACCGCGAGGATGGCGGCGCCGGTGTGCAAAAGGCCGCGATCGGTCGCGGGGACGAACGCGAGCCTCGAGGCCATGTGCGCCATCGAGAGCGTTCCCGTGACGCCGTAGAGCAGCGCGAGGCCGACGAGGAACAGAGACGACGCGAGCAGGTTCACCGCTATGTAGTGCAGCCCGGACTTCACCCGCGGCCAGCCTGATCCGTGCAGCTGCAGACCATACGAGGCAGCGAGCATGACCTCGAAGAACACGAAGAGGTTGAAGAGGTCCCCCGTGAGAAAAGCCCCATTCAAACCCATCAACTGGATCTGGAACAGAGGATGGAAGTAGACGCCGACGCGCGCCCACCCGGCCTCGGCGTACAGAGCCGCGCAGAAACTCACGACGCTGACCAGCACCAGCATGAGCGCGGAGAGCCGGTCCGCGACGAGAACGATGCCGAACGGAGCCTCCCAATTCGACGCCAGGTAGACACCGGCGGCGCCGCCGTGAGCGTCGATGCGCCGGAGCATCTCCGCCGCGACGAGGAGACCTGCCAACGTCGCGCAGACGTTGATCAGGGACTGGATACGCCTGCGCTTCCTGCGAAGGAGCACCAACAGCGCCGCCGCCACCAGGGGAAGGACGATGGGCACCACCACGAGGTGCGCAAGAGTCTGGGTCATGACTCGTCCCTGCGTCCGTCGACGTGGTCGGTGCCGCTCAGCCCGCGCGAAGCCAAGAGCACGACGAGGAAGAGCGCGGTAGTCGCGAATCCGATGACGATTGCCGTGAGAACGAGGGACTGCGGCAACGGGTCGGTGTAGTGCTCGAGGTTCGCGGGCACGCCGGGCTGAAGGACGGGCGGCTTGTCGAGGAACAGGCTGCCGACGCTGAAAATGAAGAGGTTTACCGCGTACGAGAGCAGAGTCAGCCCGATGATCACTTGAAACGTGCGGGGGCGCAGCACGAGCCAGACCCCGGACCCGCAGAGCACGCCGATGATGAGCGCAAGGAGCGCTTCCACTACGGGGACCCCTCGCTCTTGGGCGACGCGGAGCTCTGCGTCCTCGGCCGGTGCGCGCGGATGGACTGGTGAGCCAGTGCGGTGAGGATGAGGAGCGTGGCCCCCACGACCGCCGCGAACACGCCGAGGTCGAAGAAGGTCGCGCTCGGCAGGTGCACTTCGCCCAGCACGGGCAGCATGAAGTGAGCGGTGTGGGTCGTGAGGAATGGATAGCCGAGCGCGATCGCGCCGAGGCCCGTCGTCGCCGCGAGCAGCAGTCCGAGGGCAACCCAGCGCGGCGGGCGAATGCGAGCGCGACCCTCCACCCAGCGCGTCCCGGAGACGATGTACTGCATGAGGAACGCGATCGCGACGACCAGGCCTGCCACGAACCCGCCCCCCGGCTGGTTGTGTCCGCGCAGGAAGAAGTGCGCGGCGACGACGAACGAGACCGGGAGGAGCAGGCGAGCGATGGCCGCCGGCACCAGCAGGTATCCTTGCGGGAGATCGGCGCTCGTTCGCGGCTTCACGAGGTCCGTGACGATGTCCGGCGACAGCGCCCTTTGCTGATGCGGTTGCTCGATGCTCTCTGCAGGCGGTCGGAAGCGACGCAAGAGGGCGTAGACCGTGAGCGCGACGGCGCCGAGCACGGTGATCTCGCCGATGGTGTCGAAGGCACGAAAGTCGACGAGCATGACGTTGACGACGTTGCTGCCACCCCCCTCCGGCAGCGCGTGGTCGAGGAAGAACGGTGAGATGCTGTGCGGCGCGGGTCGGGTCAGCATTGCGTACGAGAGCGCCGCGAGCCCGCTGCCGGCACCGATCGCGAGCAGCAGATCGCGCGCGCGCCGGGCTCGGTCCCGCGCCGTCACTCGCCGGGAGGTCTCTTCCACGCGCATCGGTAGCCACCTGAGCCCGAGCAGCAACAGAACGGTGGTCACCACCTCGACCACGATCTGCGTGAGCGCCAGATCCGGCGCGGAGAACCAGACGAACGTGAGGCAGGTGACGAGACCTGCGCCGCCCATGAACGTGATCGCGACCAGCCGATGGAATTTGGCCATGACGGCCGCGCCGATCGCGAACACCATGCCGATGATCCAAAAGAGTACGAACGCCTGGGATGCCGGTAGCCGCTCCCGGTCTCCCCACACGAGCGGGACGCCGCGTGCCGCGAGCAGCGAGAGCAGGATGGCAACCGCGATGATCGTGAAGATCTGCGTCTGAAGGCGCCGCGTGCTGACGACCCGAAGGGCCATTCGAGAGAGGCGCGT
>DASXWF010000896.1:0-2214 GCA_036503835.1 Polyangiaceae bacterium
AGAAGACGACCTCGACCGTGCCGTCCGGCTCGATCTCGATTGTCGTCTGGAGGGCACCGCAGGGATCGAGGCCGGCACCGACCCGGTCCGAGAGCGGCGCTGTCCCGGTCAGCGCGGCCGGGTTATCGAGCGTGCCGTTGCGGCCGAGGAATTCCCGTCGGTCGCCGGTCCACGCGGTCTGCCGGCCGCCCAGGTCTGCGAAGGCGACACGCGAACCGAACGTGCTCCAGGGGTTGCGCGCAAGCATGGCGCCGGTTTCTCCATCGATCTCCGTCACGACGGAGAACGCGGACGCGCCCCGTGACGGGCCGAGCACCCACTCCACGTAGGCCGTGACCGCGAGCCGGCGCGATCGCCCCGACACGTTGCGGATCGTGAGCCGCGAGATCTTGACCGGGTCATCGAGCGGAACGAACTGCAGGAGCTCGAGCGCAATGCCGTGCGCGGTGTGCTCGAAGCGGCTGTAGCCCTGGCCATGCGTCGCGACGTATCGGCCGGCGGGGTCGCGGATCGGGTGGGCCGTCGGGCCCCACAGCTCGTCTGACTCCTCGTCGCGCAGGTAGATGACTTCGCCCGGCCGGTCGGTGACGGGGTCGTTCGACCAGGGCGTGATCTGGTTCTCGCGGCTGCTGAGCGACCAGGTGTAGCCGCCGCCCTCGACCGCGACCTGAAAACCGAACGAGGGGTTGGCGACGACGTTGATCCACGGGGCCGGAATCGAGCGGCCCGCGTCGAGGATCGTCACGTACTCCCGCCCGTTCGCGGCGAATCCGCCGAGTCCGTTGAAGAACTCCAGGTCCGGCGGCGCGGCGGCGCTCGGCGGCACGCCCGCGCGCCGCGTGCGCGGGGGCGGCGCAACGACGGTAGCCATCGCCTTGAGGCCGTTGATCTGCTCCGATAGCGTCCCGCGCCGGCCAATCAGCACCGCGCGGGCCATGGAGAGCAGCCTGCCGCTCGTTTCCTTTGAGACAAGATCCGCGCGCAGCACGAACACGGCGCCGCGGGCGGCATCCGCTCCGATTCGGGCCTGGCTCGTTCGAACCAGTGTCTCGAGGGCGGTCTGCAGATCCTGGACGTAGGACGCTCCGCGCTCGTTCAGGATAACGAGGTCGACCCTGAGCTGCTTCATTCCCCAGTATTCGTGGGCGCGCAGCAGCTGGCGGACAATGGCGATGTCCTCGATGCTGTCGATCCGCACCAGGACGATCGGATGGTCGCCGGAAATGCCATGGGTCCAGAGCGCAGCCGGTCCTCCGCCGCCGCGGAGGATGGAATCCGACGAAGGGCGCAGCGCCGGATCGGAGTAGAGCACGTGGCCGGCAAGTCGCTGAAACAGGCTCGCCTGCTCCGCGTCGATGCCGAGATGGCTCAGTTGTACCTGCGCCCGGGTCCACGCCAGGGTCGCGGCGCGGTCGAAGGCGGTCGTATCCTCGTGCTTGTCTATGAGCGCCAGCACTTCGTCGCGGGATGACGCGACCAGCGTCCAGAACGCCACACGTGCTGTCCTGCCGGGAGGAACCCGCACGCGATGGCGCATCGCGAACACCGGATCGAGAACGGTGCCGGCGGTATTGGAAAGCGGCCGGCCATCCATCACCGAGATCGGCTCCCGAATCTCGCGACCGCGGCCGAGGAAACGGGCGCGGTCGGTTTCGATCTCCGGCTCACCCACGGTCTTGCCTTCGACCACGGCAAGATGCGCTGCCCAGATTTCGGGCTCGGCGGGTGATCGCCGCCGCCGCGTTGCCAGGATGGCGCCGGACCTGGACAGATACTCCGTTTGCACGAAAAGCTTGGAGAAGACGGGGTGCGAAGTGTCTGCCGCGGGTTGGGTCAGCACGAGCTCGGCGTAGGAGGTGAGCTGGATGTCGCGCGTGCGGTCGCCGGCATTGGCGACCGATACGCGCCGGACCTCGGCGTTGTCCTCCGGCGAGACGACGACTTCGAGGATCGTGGTGATTGCTCCATCGCTGCGAATGTACTCGGCGCGATCCTCGGCGAAAGTGACGTCGTAGCTGTCCGGCTCGACGCCGCTCGGCTGGTAGCCCGCGGACCATACATCGCCGCTTTCCACGTCGCGCAGGAAAACATAAGAGCCCCAGTCGTCGCGGGTGACGTCCTCCCGCCAGCGCGTGATCCCGAGGTCGCGCCAACGGCTGTAGCCGGAGCCCGCTCCCGTCAGCATCACCGCGTAGCGCCCGTTCGAGAGCAGGT
>DASXWF010000897.1:0-4364 GCA_036503835.1 Polyangiaceae bacterium
CTAGGGCGGACGCGAAGCGGACGCGGGTCTGGGGCGCTAGCCCCAGCGGAAACGATTGGGGCACGCCCCGCGCAGCGGGGCCAATCATCGCCTGCGATGATTGCGCGCATCTCATGCGCGGTGTACTAGCCGAAAGGGAACAACGGAATGAACGTGCGAGTGGCGGTGATGAGTTTTGGTCTGTGCCTGGCTTGCGGGGCCGCTCCGGACTCCGCGTCGACGGACGAGCCGATGGGACTCGAGCGGGCAGCGGCGTCGAACAAGGACTTCGACGTGGACTACGCCGACTGCGCCGAGTTCGCCGGGATCGGCGTCGTGCCGCGCCAGAACGCGCTGCCGCTCGTGCCCTCGCACTACACCCTGGCGGGGGACGCCCAGAACGCGGTGATCGTCGTGCGCGTGGCGAGTTGCACGAGCTCCGTGATCGACGGTAAGGCCGCAGGCGCCACGCTCACTTCCCAGATCGGAATCAGCGTGCTGGGCGAGGACGCTACGGCCGACATCAACAACTACACGCTGTTCTTCGCGACCAATCAGGCGCGCCTGCACGCCCGTTTCCAGGGCGCGGGCGTCGACGCCGACAACACGAACGGCATCTCCTTCTCCCTGTCCAGCGGCGTTCTCGACGTGAACTCTTCGTCCGCGCACACGCCGACCTTCGCCGTGGACGGCTCGGCCGCGACGCCGAGCTCGCCCCCCACGCAGTTCATCGCCAGCTGGTGGGCCGACGGCAACCACGGCGTAGTGCGCTCGCGCACCGTGCTGCCGAGCATTCGCTTCGGCGGCTCTTCGACGGTCCTCACGACACCGGCCGGCTCCGCCCTCGCGAACCTGATCGGCGGTACCACCCTCACGTTCCCGTTCCTCGACAGCTACAACACGTTCGCGAGCTCGCACCTGGAAGTGCGGGACACGGATTGATTCGAGCGACAGGACGTGAGTGACGGCGGGCCGCGGACGAAGCGGCCCGTCACACACCGAGCACGGCGCGCAGGCGGGCTTCGCCGGATCGGCTGATCGGCACCGTGCGTCCGTCGTGGAGCACCGCGAGCTTGCTGCCGTGACCCCACGGCTCGATGCGCGCGACCCGGCTCACGTTGAGCAGGTACGAGCGGTGCACACGCACGAATTGCCGAGGATCCAGGGCTTGCTCGAGGCTCTGCAGCGTTTCCTGGGTGAGCGACGAGCGCTCGCCGTGGAAGACCTCGGCGTAGTCGTCCTGACTCTGCATGTAGTGAATGGTCCCCACGGGCACGATCAGGATCTCGGCGCCGTCGCGGATCACCAGGCGCTCCAGGTAGCTGCCCGGGCTGAGAGCCGAGCGCGCGAGCACGGGAGCGGGGACGGCGCGCATCTCGCCGAGGCGCTTCGCGGCGCGGCCGAGCGCCGCGGCGAAACGCTCGGAGGAGAACGGTTTCAGAAGGTAGTCGACCGCGTGGACCTCGAACGCGCGCACGGCGTATTCGTCGTACGCCGTCGTGAACACGACCGCGATTTCCTGCGGGAGCAGGCCGAGTACCTCGAAGCCGTCGATCTTCGGCATCTGCACGTCGAGCAGCAGCAGGTCGGGCTGGTGCTCGCGCGCGAGCTTGACCGCCTCGAGCCCGTTCTTCGCCTGCGCCACGACCGTCCAGCCCGCATGCGCCGACAAGTACTCGCTGAGCAGCCGCCGCGCCGGTTCTTCGTCGTCGGCGATCAGCACGCGTCGGTCTTCCTCGGGTGCGCGGCTCATGGCGCCTTCCGATCCTCGCCCCTGCGCGCGGGCAAGTCGAGCGCGACGGCGAAGCGGGCGTCGTCGCGCTCGACGCGCAGCGTCGCGTCGTCGCCGTACTGCCCGAAGAGCCGTGCTCTCACGTTGGCGAGGCCCATGCCGGACGGCCGGGCGCGCGGCGCCGGATCGACCCCGTTTTCGAGGGCGATGGCGAGGCGGCCCTCCCTGACGCGTGCCCGGATGCGCAGCGGTAACGGCTCGTCGACCGGAGCGATGCCGTGGGTCACGGCATTTTCCACGAGCGGTTGAAGCAGGAGTGAAGGAACCAGGGTGGGCAGCGCGGACGGCTCGAGGTCGAGCTCGAGACGCAGCCGTTCGCCGAGCCGCAATGCCTCCACCTTGAGGTAGCCCTCGCAGAGCTTCCACTCGTCCTCGAGCGAAACCAGCGCGTGTTCCTGCGCGCCGAGCGTCCCCCGGAGGTACTCGGCGAGGAGCAAGCACGCCTCGCGCGCTTTCGCGCCGTCGTAGCCGATCAAGGCGCTCACCGTGTTCAGGCTGTTGAACAAGAAGTGCGGATGAACCTGGGAGCGCAGGGCGGCGAGCTCCGCTCG
This sequence comes from Polyangiaceae bacterium, assembly GCA_036503835.1. Lineage (GTDB taxonomy): Bacteria > Myxococcota_A > Polyangia > Polyangiales > Polyangiaceae > PMG-095. Next base: position 2,323 of record DASXWF010000897.1, read on the forward strand.
TTGCGCGGCGAGCGCCAGGGCGGCTTCGCGCTCGGTGGCGTCCCGCCGCGCCTCGAGCTCGGTGAGCACGTAGTGGAAGGCCGTCACCAGGAGGTAGAAGAGCGCGCCCACGCCGAGCAGCGCGGCCTCGGCGGCCCCGACCTCGGCGGGCAGCGCGTGCCAGGCGGGCCAGAGCGACAGCACGTCCGCCGAGAGCTTCATGCACAAGAGGAACAGCGTCCCCCAGGCGGCTGCCGCCGCGGCGTGAATCGAGAGCGTGCGCCAGATCCGCGCTGCGAGCAGCGGCAAGGCGCGACACAGGTACCAGACGGGCAGCGTCGCGAGAGCAAACACGATGCTGCTCGCGAGTGCGACCGCCAGCGCTCCGAACGGAGTGTGCGAGGGCAGAAGCACCCAGGGGACGGCCGCGAGGCACGCCCAGAACGCCAGGTAGGCGAGCAGCGAGCGGCGGTCGGTGAGCAGCGGGTGCACGGAAGCGTCTTCAGTTGCGGATGGTGACGCCCCCGAGGGTCACCGAACCGGTGACCCTGAGGCGCGGCGCGTCGCTCGAACCTTGCGTCGAGCGAGTGACGTCGTCGGCCCCGCCGAACAGCGGCGTCACGTCGCACTGGACGTGCCACGTGTCCGGCACCCGAATGTCGACTCCGCCCATCATGACGCGTAGATCCAGCAGCGCGCCCTCGGAATGCAGGCGTGCGTAGCGGAGATCGAGCTCGACGCCACCCCCGGTGACGCCGAGATCGCCTCCTTTCCAGGCCTGTGACTCGATCTTGAACTCGGCGCCGGAGAACGTGACCTGCTTGCTCAGGCGTTCGTCGGACGTCGACAGCGATTGGTGCTGAGGGCCGGACCACCGCGCGTCCCGAGACCGGAAACCTCCGCCCGCGGGTGGCGTGGAGTTCGGCCCGCCGTGCTTCCGTCCGCGGGAGCCCCGGACGAGGAACGCCACGCCGAGCAGCACGAGCAGCGCCGGCCAGAGCCGAGCGGCCGGAAACGCGATGAGCCCCAGGTTGCCGGCCAGGAGCACGGCGCCGAGCACCACGAAGCCGAGCGAGAACAGCACGGCGAGCGCGCCGCGTTTGTGAAACAAGCCCGAGATGCCCGCGAAGACCACGAGCAGCGGCCAGAAGTCGACGAAGCGCACGTTCGGCGGCAAGAGCCCGAATTCGCGGGCCAGAAGCCCGCCGCCGACCGAGACCAGGATGAGCCCGGGAAAGAGCCCGGGCCACGTGTGATTGCTTCGCATCGCCCGCCTCCTATCGCACGCTCAGGCTACCGGCTACGACCGTGCCGATGACGCGCAGGCGCGGGCCGCCGCGCCGTGGCTGCGCGGAGCAGCGATCTTCGCCGACTCCCGCGCCGATCGCGTCGACGTCGCAGTCCACGTCCCAATCCGGTGGCACGAAGATATCGATGCCGCTCAGCGCCGATTGCACGTGGATCGTGGCGCCTTCCGGGCTCAGCGCGGCCTCGCGGAGGTCGACGGTGATTCCGGAAAGGACGGCGGTCACCCGACCGCTCCGAAACTGTTCGGACCTCACCAGGATCCGGAGTCCGCCGAGTGCTGCCCCGCGCTCGAACGAATCCGCGACGGTCGCGACGGGGCTCCCTTCCAGGGCAAGCTCGTCTTCTTCTCGGTACCCGTGCTCCAATTCTGCCGTTTGCATGGTTGCCTCCCGAAGAGCTCGAAATGAGCTGTCTTCGTGAGTTCAACCTAGAGGGCAGACCGGCCCCGGGCTCGGGGAGTTCGGTGAACGCCGCGCCGGCATCGGTGAACGACGGGGCCGGCCGGCGAGCGGGAGGCCGTGAGCCGGCTACGGCGGAGGCCGGTAGCCGGGTTCGCGCGTAAAGTGCGCCGTGGAGCGCCGGCCGATTTCGCTCATCGCCGCGGAAACCAGGGCGTCGCCGACGCGGAACAACGACTTCTTCGCGAAGCTCGGCGGTCCGGCCGGGACCTGCGGCGTGTTGCCGGTCCCGAGCAGCACCGAAACGGCGCGCGCGATCTGGTAGCGCACGTCAGCGCGGCGGGCGCGCGCTCGGCT
>DASXWF010000898.1:0-5807 GCA_036503835.1 Polyangiaceae bacterium
AGAACACGGCCGAAAAGATGCCGGAACGCCGGGCTCGCGCCGGCGCACCCCGCACGGAGGGCGAGCGGGTCTCCCTGACACAGCGCGAAAAAAGCGCGAAAAACTGCCGCGCGACGACGCCTGAATGAAACTTCGGAACGGGCGCGCTTTCCTCAAGAAAGTGCCTTGCCGAAACTGGTAGGGACGTTACCTTGATAGTGTGACCCGGATTGTTGCCCGCGTCCTGTTCGTGAGCTTCGCGGCTCTGGTAACGGGGTGTGGAGTCGGCGCCCAACGGCCCGCGGAATAGCCGGACCCGGCGCACGCACCGCAGACACGCGTCACGCCGCGGCGCTTGCAGGAGCGCGAGCCGGCACCGAACCTCGTCGCTCCGCCTCCCGCCTACGGGAACAAGATCGTGATGGCTGCGGGCAACGGCTCCGTCGGCGTCAACTGACGGCTGCGCGGCGGGCGCCGTTCACTGAACCTGGATCGTGGCCTCGACCCAGGACTGTCCGCCGCGGTTGTCGTGAACGACGGCCCAGACGCGCACGGGGCCCGGCGTGCTCGGAGCGAAGAACTCCGTGCCGTAGTCGCCGTTCCAACCCTCGGTCGCGTCGTTCAGGAGCCGCGCGTCGGATTTCACGGCGCCGCGCGTCGCGTAGTAGTTGATCCACATCTGCTCCTCGTACGGGCGCGCGTAGACGTCGCGGGAAATCTCGTCGATCTCGGCGGAGCTCGGATCCACGAGCGGCTTGATCGCCCAGCCCTTGCATTTCTCCGAGTCCCCGTCGTCGGCGCAGGCGGGGACGCAGGGCGCGCCTTCCAGCGTGCAATCGACCTCCCTCGGCCGGGGCGTGACGCACCCGAGCAGCTCGTTCGAGCAATCCGCGAGGCACTCGCCGTTCACGCACGGTTCGCCGCCGGTGCTTTCGTCGAGCTCGACGCCGCTCAACGTGAAACCGGTGACCAGGGGGTTCGCGTTTCTGTAGGGCTCGCCCGCGGCGTTCGTGCCGTAAATGTAAATGGCGCTGTACCCGGCGACGAAGTCGTTCGAACCGAGGTCGCGTCCCTCGGGGTCCCGGCAGCGCAGCGGCAGGCCGTCCGCGCCCGTCGTGTCGAAGCCGAGCTCGCCGGCGCAGACGGCGAAGAAGACGTACGTGAGACCGTAGGGGACGCTCGGGGGTGAACGCTCCAGGATCGCGTCCTCGGGAATCGGCAGGTCGAACGTGGTCCCGAACTGGAACACGAAATCTTCGGGGGGCGTCGCAAAGCACCCGGCGTACAGGTCACCAGGCGGGTTGAAACAGCCGGCGAGCCAGGCCACCTGCACCTTGCGGGGCGACTCCTCACCGGGCTCGAGCGTCTCCGGATCCACCGCCTGGGGCGAACCGTCGAAGAACGAGAGCGACAGGCTGACGGTTTCGCCCGGCTGGGCGTATGGAGCGCTCTTCTGCACGCCGAACACGCGCAGCGACTCGATCTCGCTCACGCGATCGAACTCCGCGCCGCAGCCGAGCGACGCCAGCCCGGCGAGCAGCGCCCATCGTGACGAGAGGCGAGACATGCGGCTCATCAGATCTCCCACCGGAAGCCGAAGTTCGGGATGATCGGTACGCCGGTCGCGTACGCCGAACTGCTGAAATCGTAGTTGTACGAGACGCCTTCGACGCTCGCGTTGTTGTAGACGTTCTGGACGTCGAGATACATCGAGAAGCGCGCCCAGCTGAGCTGCCAGCGCTTGTCGATGCGAAGATCGAGCTGGTGGAAGAGCGGCAGGCGCTCGCTGTACGGTCTGCCCTGAATCTGCGCGTAGGCGCCGGCGTCGGCCGAGTAGAGGCTCGGCAGCGAAGGTGGAGCGACTCCGGGGGTGGTGAGCGGGCCCGAGACCAGGCGGAAGCGCGCGCCGAACTCCCAGCCGCGCCCGAGCCGGTAGCTGCCGAGCATGATCAGATTGTGAGTCTGATCGAACTGGAAGAGGTACTCGTCTTCGTTCGGTCCGTCCTGGCGAATGCTGCGGGACAGCGTGTAGGCGGCCCAGCCGAAGAAGCGCTCGTCCGGCTTGTACTTCAGCATCGATTCGAGGCCGATCACGTAACCGCTGCCTTCGTTCGCGTAGACGTACCCGCGGTTGCCGCCGCTCGGCTCCCGCGAAACCTGGCGCGAGAGATCCTTGTAGAAGCCTTCGATGCCGAGCTCGACTTGCTTCGTGAGCTCCTGCTCGGCGCCGATCGAATAGTGAACGGCCCGGTTCGAGTACAGGTTCGGCGTGCCGAACGCCTCGTCCGTCTCCTGGAATTGCGGCGGCTGGTAGAAGACGCCCGCGCCACCTTTCAGCGTGGTGCGGCGGCGATCGGGAGCGTCCGGTGAGGGACCTTTCACGAGGTCGTAACGGGTGGTGATGCGCGGAGCGAGGTCACCGTGGTTCGAGTCGCGGTAGTAGTCGGCGCGCAAGCCCGGCACGACGCGCCAGCCGGAGACGGGCTCGAGCTCGAGCTCGCCGTACCAGGCCGGCCGGAAGCCGGTTCCGGCGTTGCTGGTTTCGATCGGCGGACGTGCCGCGAAGGGACCAGGATCTGGCTCGCCGTCGCGCGGAGGTTCGGGCAGGCGCACCTGCACGTCGAACGGGGCGAACTGGAAGTCGAGCCCCACGTTGAGCTTCGCGCCGCGCATGACGTCGAAGCCGAGCTCGTAGCGAAAGAGCACGGGATGGGTATCGACGGTGAAGAAGTAGTTGCCGATCGAGAACTCGAGGGTGTCCGTGCCGGCCGAGAGCGAGGCTTCGAGCGAGACCTTCCGGTTCAGCTCGGTCTCGAACAGGATCTGCCCGCGGTAGAACGACGAGCCGTAGCGGACGTTGCCGCCGAACGCCGGATCCTGCGCGGCCGGATCGCTGATCAGGACTTCCACGCGGTCGTCGGAGCCGAAGAAACGCAGCGAGAGCCGCGAGGTAGCGGTGCGGCGCTCCGCGATCAGCTGGTAGTCGTAATACACGGGCGCGCTCGTCACGCCCGCCCCGGTCTCCTCGAGCACCGGTTTCAACCAGTAGTCGAAGTACGAGCGGCGAGCACCGGCCGCGAACGTCCAGCCGTCGATGGGCAGCGGCCCCTGAACCAGGGCACGAATGTCGAGCATGTCCGACTGCAGAAGCAGGTGAAAGCAGTCGTTCCGGGACGGGTCGAGCTTGCCGCTCTTGTAGCAGCGCGTATCGGGCGAGCGGAGCTTCACGTCGACGATGCCGCCGCCCACGCGGCCGTAGCGCGCGCTGAAGTTGCCGGGGTAAAAATCGATCTGCTCGAGCAGCTCGGTCGGGACGACGCTCGTCAGTCCCAGGAAGTGATAGATGAGCGGAACGTCGACCCCGTCGATGAAGGTCGCGGTGTCCTGCGGGCCGGAGCCGCGCACGACGAGCAGGCCCGAGAGACCGGGCGGTCGCGCGACGCCGGGCAGGTTTTGAATCGAGCGCAACGCGTCGCCGCCCGTGCCCGGGATGCGCTCGATCTCGCGGCGGTCGACGGTGCGCCGGGTCACCTCGCGCGCCGGGCGTTCTCCGCGCACGATCACCTCGAGTCCGTCGGACTTCGGCGAGAGGCGCAGCGTGACGTTCGTCTCTTCGCCCGCTACGACTTCCTCCTTGGAATTCACGGGGTCGAAGCCTTCGGGCGCGACCTGGATGCTCGCGCTGCCCGGCGGCGCCTCGGCGATGCGCCAGCGTCCCGCGGAGTCGGTCGTGACGCGCCGCACGCTGCCGTCGGGCAGCGTGACGACGACTTCGGCACCGACGAGCGGGGCGTCGGTGCCGGCGATCCGAAGCTCGCCCCCGAGGTTACCCGTGGTCAGCGGCGGCGGAGCGGGCGCTTCGACTTCCTTGATCGTGAACTTGTACGCGTACGGAATCTTGACCGCGAACGGTTTGCCGTCGCGCGTGGCCGGCTTGTAGCGAAACTGAAGAGCGGCCGCGCGCGCTGCCTCGTCGAAACCGTGACCTGCGGGCGTCATCACCTCGGCGGCCGTCACGCGCCCTTCACGATCGATGGTGAGCTTCAGGACCACGGTGCCCTGGATGCCCTCCGCGAGGGCCTCCTTCGGGTACTCGGCGTTCACGAACTCGACGAGCTCCGGATCCGTGATGGCCGGTTTGGCTTCGGCGGGTGTCTCACCCGGCCGTACGACGGCGCCGGACGACCCACCCGGGACCGCACCACTCCCCTCCTCCTGAGCGGTCGCGTGTCCGGCGGCCAAGAGCGCGAGGAGCGCGCCGGCAGCGGCCAGGAGGCGGCAAAGCATGCGAACCGACTCGTAGTGCCGTGCCGGCGGATCCACAAGGGGGCCGCGCGCCGAAGGCCCGCGCGGCTATGTTCCGGCCCGTGAAAATCGCGACCTTCAACGTGAACGGCATCCGCGCTCGCGTGGAGCAGGTCTGCGGCTGGCTTTCCCGCACCGGAGCGGACGTGCTCTGCATGCAGGAGACCAAGGTCGTGGACGGCGACTTTCCCTTCGAACCCTTCGCGCGGATCGGCTATGCGCTCGCGGTCGCCGGCCAGCCGGGCTACAATGGGGTGGCGATCGCGGCGCGGCGACCGCTTGCCGACGTGAAGATCGGTCTGTTCGACGACAGCGGGGACTCGGAGAAGCGCGCCCTGTTCGCGACCGTGGACGGCGTTCGCGTCGCCAACGTCTACGTCCCGAACGGCAAGGGCGTGGAGCTGCCGAGCTTTCGCGAAAAGCTCCGCTGGCTCGAGCGCCTGCGCGTCACGCTCGACGCGAGCGCGCACCCCGACGACGAGCTCTGCGTGTGCGGAGACTTCAACGTCGCGCGCGACGAGCGCGACGTGTTCGACCCCGTGCTCCTGCGCGGAAAGTTGCACTTCCATCCCGAAGAGCGGCGCGCGCTCGCGCGCGTCCTCGACTTCGGCCTGTGCGACGCGTTTCGCGAGCTCTCCGCCGAAGCCGGACGCTTCAGCTGGTGGGACTACCGGGGCGGCGATTTCCGCAGCAACCGTGGCCTGCGCATCGACTACGTGTTGCTCACACACAAGCTCGCGGCACGCCTCGAGCGCGCGGAGATCGACGTCGCCGCGCGCCGCGAACCGAAGGCGTCGGATCACGCACCGGTCTTGATCGAGCTCGCGAGCCCCTGAGCCGAGCTGCTCGCGAACAGGCGCGCGGCGTGGAGGTCGAGCCGTCCGCGCTCGAGCCAGCGCTCGAGCGCCGGCTCTTCGGCGAGGGCGGATTCGACCGCGAACAGAGCCGGCAGGTAGACGAGCTCGCGCGCGAGCCCGCCACCGCGATGAGCGCGCCGCGCAAGCTCGCGCGCGGCGTCGCGCGACGCTCCGAGCGCTTCCAGGCGCGCAACGGTTTCGTGGGGCTCGGCGCCGTCGCGCACGGCGAGGGCCGCGCGGTGCCGGAGCGCGAGCTCGCGGCGCCGTTCGGGATCGAGCAAGCCGGCACGCCGTTCCGCGAGCAGAGCCCGGCCCTCTTCGTGATCGGCGGAGCGCGCGGTCCCGGCGCGAAACAGCCGGAACGGCGCGTGCAGCGCGCGCGCCCGCGGGAGCGCGTGCCCGAGCAGCTCGTGAACGGCGATGCGCTCGCCCGCCGCCGCCGAGAGCATGACCCCCGGTCGCACCACCACGATGCCTTCCCCCGTCGCGGCCGTGGCAAGCTGCGAGGCGCGCACCTCCACGCGCAGGGGCAAGCCGAGCTCGCGCGCGCGGCGGGCGAGCACGCGCGCGAGGCTCGCCGGATCCGCGGTGTCATCACTGAGGTGGCGGCGCTCCGGCTCGGGGTAGCGCGCGGCGAGCGCCTGTTCGGCGAACGCCTCGCACGCG
>DASXWF010000899.1:0-1856 GCA_036503835.1 Polyangiaceae bacterium
ACCCGAAGCTCCCGCGCTGCCGCTCGGCTCTGCGCCCGCCTCCCCCGAGTCGCCGTCGTCGCGATCACGCCGCCGTCCCTCTTCCGAGCAGCTCGTCGCCGCGACGGCCAGCAACATCCCCCACACCGTTCCGCCCAAAAGCAGCCGCAGCGTCGAATTTCGAGCCATATTCAGCATCGCAAGTGAAGGTTGTACGAAGCCGCACAGTCAAGCATTCCCCTCGACCCGGAGCAAGCATCCTTCAGCCTTGTCGCGGCGCGGGCATCCCCGCGCGATACCCCTCGAGGATCCGATCGATGACCCACGAGGTCCGCGCCGCGCTCTCTCCCGTGCTGGGAGAGCTGCCCACACCTCGTAGTTCGTCGACGACGGCGCGGATCATCGGCTCTTGAATGTGCTCGGGGTGCGCGATCGTTCTCTCCACGCTGCCGCTCGTCGCGGTCACGCGCACCGGCTCGTCCTCGAAGGTCGCAAACCTCACGCTGCCGCGGTCACCGGCGATCTCCACTTCGTCCCGGTGAGCGGGGCCCGCGAACGAGTAGAGTCCCGCCGCGATCGCGCCCGACTCGAAGCGCAGATGGAAAGCGACGGCGTCCTCGGCCGGGTACAGGCGCGCCTGATTCACGGCCACCCCCGACACTTCGGCGACGGGCCCGAGCAGGTGGTCGAGGAGATCGAGCGTGTGACAACCGAGGTCTACGAACCTTCCGCCCCCCGAAAGCTCGGGACGGACTCGCCACGGCAGCGTCGCGGGATCCTTGTCGCTCTCCGCCACGGACCGCGTCAGGAGCACGCGCACGAAGCGTACGGTTCCGATCGCGCCGGCGTCGATCTGCTCCTTGATCCAGACGAAGCGCGGCAGCGCTCGGCGGTAGTAGGCCACGTAGAGCGGGACTCCGGCATCCGCGAAAGCGCGATTCATGCGCTCGCATTCGTCGTGCGTCCTCGCCATCGGCTTCTCGACGTAGGCCGGTTTTCCGGCGCGAGCGCAGGCGATCGCGTACTCGCAGTGCTGCGCGGGCGGCGTCGCGACGTAGACGGCGTCGACCTCGCGGTCCGCGATGAGCGCCGCCGCGTCGTCGTACCAGCGAGGCACGCCGTGACGCTTCGCGTAGTCGGCGGCGAGCTCGCCGTTCCGGCGCATGACCGCGACCAGGGCGGAGCCGGGCACCTTCTGGAAGGCGGGGCCGCTCTTCCGCTCGGTCACGTCTCCACAACCGATGATGCCCCAGCGAATCATGACGGGCCGCACACCTCCTCACATCCAGTCGAAGAAGCCCTCGGTCTCACTCGGCACCACCACGTCTTCTAGAATCGGCGAGCCGTCGAGTGCATCGATCGCCACGGTGTCCTCCATCCCGAAAGGTTCGGTGATACCCACGCGCCAGCGCAACGTGCGGTCAGGCAGTGTTGCGGTCAGCGAATCGGACCAGTTGTGATGCGTCTGCGTGTACTCGATCTGCTCGTCCACGGCTTCGTCCGTCCGCCCGTCATGCGTGATGCGGAAGTACACGCTGTAAACCTGGCAGCCGCCGCCGCAGACAGTTGCCATGCAGCGCTGGAGCTCGAAGTCGATGCTACCGTCCGTCGAGCGGCCGAGCGTTTGAACACGCATCCAATCGTAGGGGCAGTAGAGGCGCGACCCGGATCCTCCACCCTCCCCGCCCGCACCCGCTTCGCTACCCCCTCCGGCTTCGCCGGCGGCTCCTGCTGCGCCGCGCCCAGCGCCGCCCTCACCGGCAGTACCGTTGGCGCCACCCGCTCCCGCTGCCGCGCTACCCGAGGCTCCGCTCGTGCCGGCGCCGGCTCCACTCCCGGCGCCTGCGCCGGCCCCGCCTCCCCCGCCGCGTCCGGCC
>DASXWF010000900.1:0-2735 GCA_036503835.1 Polyangiaceae bacterium
CTCCGGATCGCGGGCAAACGCTTCTCGATTCAGCCGAGCACGCTCGGTTTTCGGGTGAACGTCGACGCGACCGCGAAGAAGGTGCTGGCCGCAGGCCGCGAACCCGCTCTCCACCGGCGCTGGTACGGCTACTTTCGTCGCACGTTCTCGCCGCTCGACGTGCCCCTCGAAGTCGCGTTCGACACGAGCGCCGTCGAGCGCGAGCTCTCGTCGCGCGCGGCCGAGGCCATCCCCGATCCGCCGTTTTCCGGGGGGATTCGCGTCGAGGGTACGAGCGCGAACGCGCTGCCGCCGCGCGCAGGGCGGACGCTCGCGAGACCGTTCGACAGAGCCGTGCTGGCCGCGTTGCTCGCTCCGGAGGGGCACGAGCTCGAGCCCGCTCTGATCACCGTCCCGGCGAGTCTTCCTGCCACCGCCGCCGACCAGGCCGCTGCGAACGCGAGCGCGCTCTTGAAGGCTCCGGTCAGCCTGCGTTCGCGGGAGCCCGCGGCCGAGCTTTCCCTGGGCGCCGCCGAGCTCGGTCCCGTCTTGCAGACCGAGCGTGACGGCGAGCGGCTGCGGCTCACCTTCGACCAGACCAAGCTCCTCCCGCTGTTCGAAGCGACGCGCAAGAAGCTCGAGCACGAGCCGGTCGATGCGAAGTTCGAGGTGGACGCGCAGGGCGTCATCACGATCACGCCGAGCGAGACCGGTCTGCGCCTCGACGTGGCTCGCCTGGGAGAGGCGTTGCTGGCGGCGGCCGCCGGCGCCGAGCGCAGCGCGGACCTGCCGTTGCTCCACGAACCCAAACCCGCCCTCGACGGCGAGCGTGCGGCGGGGCTCGGGATTCGCGGACTCGTGAGCTCCTTCACCACGCGCCACCCCTGCTGCGAGCGCCGCGTCGCGAACATCCACCGCATCGCCGACCTCCTGAACGGCCGCGTGATCGAGCCCGGCCAGACGGTCTCGATCAACGAGCTCGTCGGCCCCCGTACGCTGAAGGCCGGCTTCGTGCCTGCGCCCACCATCGAAGAGGGCGAGATGGTCGACAGCATCGGCGGCGGCATCAGCCAGTTCGCGACCACCTTCTTCAACGCGCTCTTCCACGGCGGCTACGACATCATCGAGCGCCAGCCGCACAGCTACTGGTTCCCGCGCTACCCGATGGGCCACGAAGCGACGCTCTCGTGGCCGAAGCCCGACATCATCTTCAAGAACGACACCGCCGCCGGCCTCTTGATCAAGACCAGCTACACCGACACCAGCATCACCGTGAAGCTCTACGGCGACAACGGCGGGCGCAAAGTGCGCGCCGAGGTCTCGGGCCGTCAGAACATCCTGCCGGCGCCGGTCGAAATCCTGCCGAACCCCGCGGTTCCCCCCGACGAGGAGAAGGTCAAGGAACCCGGCAGCATCGGCTGGTCGGTGATCGTCTCCCGCATCCTGACCTTCCCGGACGGCACCAAGAAGGAAGAACGGCGCCGCGTCACGTACAAGGTGCGCCCGAAGCGCGTGGAAGTGCATCCCTGCCGCATCCCGAAAGGGGAGAAGGGGTACACGGGGGAGACGTGCCCGGAGCCCGAGAACGTCGAGGAGCTCGAGCCCGCCGCGCCCTGAGCTTCGCGAAAAAAAACGACCGGGTCGGCGCCGGGCTCGTACGAGAAGGAGGAAGGCCCGCCTTGCCGGTTCAGCTCGAGGGGGCCGGGATGTTCACGCGCGCGCGAAACGCCGTGCCGGTGCCGCTGAGCGAGTAGCCGCCGCCCTCGACGGGCACGAAGGCGGACTCGGCGCCGCGCAGCGAGACGGTCTCGTCGCCCCGGCGGACCTCGAGGAGTCCGGCGGTGACGACGAGCACTTCCGGCCCGGCAGGTGCCGGAATGGCCGCGGTCTGTCCGGCGAGCTCGAGCCGCGAGAGCGCGAATTCGCGAGCGGGAGTCAGGTATTCGGTTTCGTGGCCGCGCCGGCGCGCCGGCGCGAGCACGGCGGGACCCGCGCGAAAGTCGAGCACGCGGAGCAACTCGGGGACGTCGACGTGCTTGGGCGTGAGCCCGCCGCGGAGGACATTGTCCGAGCTCGCCATGATCTCGACGCCGGCCCCTTCGAGGTACGCGTGCAGGTTCCCTGCCGGCAGATAGATGGCTTGCCCGGGCTCGAGCAGGACGAGGTTCAGCGCGAGCGCCAGCACGAGGCTCGGATCGCCCGGGTAGAGGTCGCCGATGCGCGCTCCCCAGGCGTACTCCTTCGAGAATTCAAGCCCCGCCTCCGCCTTGCCACGACAGGCCGCGCAAGTCGCTTCCGCGAGCAATCGCCCGCGCTCGCCCTTGGTGCTCGTGAGAAGCTCGAAAAAACCTCGAAGCGCTTGCTCTTCGGGGACGACTGCGAGCGCCGCGCCGAAGGGCGCGAGCTCGGGAACCGCGAGCTCGCCGAAGAGCCGCGTCGTCGCCTGCGCGGATCGGAAGCCCACCAGCGCGTGAAAGGGCGTGAGCGCCGCGATGAGCTCGGGCTTGTGGTTCCGGTCGCGGTAGCTGCGCTCGCGTGCGTCGAGCGGGACGCGCGCTTGGTTCTCGCGCTCGAAACCCGCGCGCGCCTGCGCGAGGTTCGGATGCGCCTGGAGCGAGAGCGGCTCCTCGGCGGCGAGCAGCTTGAGGAGAAACGGAAGGTCCCGTCCGAATTCGTCGGCCACACGCGCGCCGAGCTGCGCCTCCGGCGACTCGCGCAGGAGCTCCGCGAGCGAACGCGCTCCGGTAGCGAGCCGT
>DASXWF010000901.1:0-3499 GCA_036503835.1 Polyangiaceae bacterium
GAAGAGCTCGACCTGATCGAGCCGCCTGCGGATGCGCGCCACGTCCGCGAGCGGCGCGAGCAGGCGGCGGCGCAAGAGCCGCGCGCCCGGCGGAGTGGCCGTGGAGTCGAGCACGGACAGCAGGGTCGCCGCCCGCCCCGAGGGGCTCTCGACGAGCTCGAGGTGGCGCTGCGCCGTCACGTCGATGACGAGCGTCGCCGAGGGCTCCCAGCGCGCGATGCGCCGGACCGGCAGCTCGGCCCCGGGGCTGCACGCGCGCGCGAAGCGCAAGGCGCGCGCCACGGCCGCCCGCGACGGCGCCGGAATGCGCTCGGCCTCGCCCGCGAGCGCGCCGAGGGCCTTTTTGGCGTCCTCCTCCGACAGCTCGGGATCGTCGCGCACGACGCCGGCCCCGAGCGCCCGCAACGCCGCCAGGATCGTAGCGCGCGTTTCCGCCGCGAGGCCGGGCGCGGCGCCGATCAGCACCTCGCGCGCCCGCGCGCGACCGAGCTCGGCGAGCAGCGCGGTCCCGTCCTCGAGCTCGGCGCTCGCGAGCTCGCCCGTCGAGAGATCGAGCAGCGCGAGCCCGGCGCCGACTGCGCCGAGCTCCACCGCGGCGAGGTAATTGTTGGTGCTCGCGTCCAGCTGCTCGCGGTCGGTCACGAGACCCGGGGTGATGACACGCACCACGTCGCGCGGAACGATGCCCTTCACCTTCGAGGGGTCGGCGAGCTGCTCGCAGATGGCCACCTTGTGCCCGAGCTCGAGCAGCTTCGCGAGGTAGCCCTGGGCCGCGTGATGCGGCACCCCGGCCATCGGAATTTCGTCGGGCTTACCGCGATTGCGGCTCGTGAGCGTGAGGTCGAGCAGCCGCGAGCAGACCACCGCGTCCTCGCCGAACATCTCGTAGAAATCGCCGAGCCGGAAGAAGACGATGGCGTCCGGGTACGCGCGCTTGGCCGCCGCGTGCTGTTGCATCACGGGCGTGGCCTTGGCGTTCATCCGGCGACCACGGACCTCAGAACACGGGCCAAGGGTCTTCGACGCGCAGCGTGTCGAGGGGCGCGAGCGAGAGCCCGAGCGCGGCCGCGTCGGTCACGAACAGGCTCTGGAGCTCGGGCACGTACTCGATGCGCTGCGGGAGCACGGAGGAAGAGCGCGCGGTCAGGCTCACGTTCAGCGGGGCGAAGCCGCCCACCGCTTCCCAGTGGAAGCGCATGTCGCGCACGCTCGGCTGGAGGCCGCGGTACACGGCGAAGCGTGCGGTCAGACTCTCGACGATGCAGGCGGCGGCGGCTTCGTCCGTCAGGTTCACGCCTCGCGTCACGAGCGCCCCCTGATCGTCCTGTCCGGTCGGATCGTACGAACAGGGATCGAGCGCCTTGCTGCGCGGCGATCCGACCGTGCAATTCCCCGCCTCCTCGCACGCGGCGTTGCTCGTGATCTCGAAGGCGCGGCTGCGGTTGAACGCCTTGCGCGGATCGCAATCACGGTCGCAACGGTAGCTGCCGAGCGGCAGACCGGGACGCGCCTCGTCCTCCGTGATCTTGCGGGCGACGACGTCGTGCCGGAAGACACCCGCATCCGATACCATCACCCACTGGTTGGGCGAGCGAATCGTGTACTGAGTGCCACCGGGAAAGCAGCAATCGATCCTGTGCGCCAGCGCGTCCACGGCGTCGAGGTCTTCCTGCGTCGGGTTGTCGCCCAGCACCTCGATCACGCGCGGCTTGACGACGAGGTGATCCTGATACGCCTCGACGATCTTGAGCTCACGCCGCGGATCGAGGCTCGTCGCCGTGTACGACCCGAAGCTCTCGAGACAGCCCTTCCTGCCTCCGCACGCCAGGTCACCGTACTCCACCCAATACGGGTCGTAGGCATCGGGGAAGTCGCCCGTGATCTGCACGTAGTCGGAATGAAACTCCGCGAACCGGCCGACCTCGGCGTCGCTGAGCCCCGCGGCGGTAAACTCGGCGACCGCGTACTTTTCCATCATCTCGCGGTCGTAGACGCCGCGATCGCAGAACCCGGCGCTGCTGTCGGTCAGCGTGCCCTGGATCGTGTCGACGCGCGACGGGCTGCTCTCCGCGAAGTCGAACATGCCGTTCTGCTGGAAGCCCATGATCCTGCCTTCGTACGTGACCGAGACGCCCTCCACGCTCGCGTAGTTCCGCGGCTGGCTCATCGGGAGGGCGAGCGTGCTCTGCTCCGTGCTGTTCGGATCGGTCTGCAGCAACGCCGCCGCCACGCCGTCGCCGCGGTAGAGCGTATTGCCGACGTAGACTTCGGGCGGCTCGCCTTCTGGTTTGTACGGATCGGGCGTTCGGAAGGGCACTGCCAAGAGCCTCGGCTTGGCGGACTCGGGGATCTGCGACGATTCGTCGCGCATCGAGAACTGCGGGAAAGCGCGCAACGACGGCGCGCTCTGGCCGGCGGACGCGCTGACGGCGCCCGGATAGAGGGAGCGCGGGCGATGCGGGGAAACCATGTTGCAGGTCACCTCGTCGGTCACGGTCAGGCGGCCGTCGGGAGTCTTGAGCTCTGCGGGCAACGGGTAGCCGTACTCGTCGACGTCGCCCGCACAGCCGCGGAAATCCGGACTGCCGAGCGGGTTCGTTTCGAGGGGCCGGCGGCAAGGAGCGTCGAAATCCTCGACGTCGATCACGGCCACCTCGCCGCTCGTGAGCATCGCGAAACCGAAGAGGCCGCGCAGCAGCACGGGGCGCGCGCCGGAGGTGTAGTCACCGCTCGGCCGGTACAAGGTCCCCGGTTCCGAGCTCTCCGCGGCGGGGTTCGGGTCGCACATGAGGCCGCCGGTGGCGACGCCGGTGTCCGGATCCTCGCGAGGCAGATCGCGGAGCGCGAACGTCACGTCGCCGACGGGCGACAGGAACTGGATGCGATCGGGTTGCTCTCCCGGGAGGTAGAGCGAGCCGCTGCGCACGATCGGGGTGCGATCCGTCGAACCCGGGCTCACGTCGAAGGCCATCAGGCTGGCCGTCGGCCGATCGTCTTGATCGAGCGCGTAGACGAAGCGCTTGCCCGACGGCGTGAGCGGGCTCACCGCCACGCGCGAGGTCGTGACGACACGCATCGGGTCCTCGAACGACATGGGCAGGAGCGGCGGGAGCTCGTTCAAATTGCACGGCGACGAAACGTCGAGCACGTGCACGAGCGGCACGCCCTGGTCGGCGACGTACAGCCTGCCGTCCAAGGCCGCCATCCCGGTGGGCTGCGCGGTGTAGCTCGGCGGATTCGGCGGCAAGGGCGGACGCGAAATCTCGCAAGTGTCCGGGTGCAGACCTTCGGGATCGGGCTGCGTCGCACCGGCCGGATCCACCACGGAGCTGAGCGTGTAGCTCGCCTCGATCTCACACTCGCCGAACGATCCCTGGGGGCGGTCGAGCAGGCGCTGCGCGTCGATCACGACGATGCGCCCTTCGTCGGGCAGCGCGACGACGAGCTTGCGGCGTCCGCGCGGACCGCCCTCGGCGGTCAGGTTCGCGCCGCAGTCGCG
>DASXWF010000902.1:0-1863 GCA_036503835.1 Polyangiaceae bacterium
GACTCCTCACGAAAGCCGGCCGAGCGGAGCACCTCGACCATGCGCTCGGAGTCGTGGCTGTTCATCTGACAGCCGAAGGTGATGACGGAAAAGGCCGGCACGGCCCGCGTTTTTGCCACGGACCCGGCCGAGCCGCCAGCCGCCCAGCATGTATTATGCTGGGAGGTGCCATGGACCGTTCCTTCAAGAACCTGGTCGACCTCTACGAACAAAGCTGCAAGGACTTCGCGGAGCGCGAGCTCTTCGGGACCAAGCGCGACGGGGTCTGGACTTTCATCACCTTCGCGGAGTTCCAGACCCAGGTGGACCAATTCCGGGCCGGCCTCGCGCGGCTCGGCATCGGCGCGGGCGATCGCGTCGCCATGGTCGCCGACAACTGCGTCGAATGGGCGGTCGCCGCCTACGCCACCTACGGACTGCGGGCTGCGTTCGTCCCCATGTACGAGGCGCAGGTCGCGGACGAATGGCTCTTCATCCTCAACGACTGCACGGCCAAGGTCGTGATCGCCTCCAAGGCTCCGATCTTCGAGACCCTCCAGCGCCGGCGCGTCGAGGCGCCGAGCATCGAGCACGTCATCGGCATCCAACTGCCGCCGGACGACACCCACTCGTTCGCCAGCGTCCAGCAGAGCGGCGCCGCGACGCCCGTTCCCGCCGGGCACCCGGCGCCGGGCGAGATCGCCGGCTTCATCTACACCTCCGGCACCACGGGCCTCCCGAAGGGCGTCGTCCTCACGCACGGCAACTTCTGCTCGAACATCAACGCCATCAACCAGGTGTTCCCGCTCGCTCCCGACGATCGGTCGCTGGCGTTCCTGTACTGGGCACACGCCTACGGCCAGACCTCGGAGCTTCATTCGCTCCTCAGCCAGGGGGTGTCGATGGCCATCAACGACGACGTCGCGAACCTGGTCGCGAACCTCGCCGAAGTCCGCCCGACCATCCTCGTGGCCGTCCCGCGCATCTTCAACCGCGTTTACGACGGCATCAACAAGCAGATGGCCGACAAGCCGGCTCCGATCCGGGCGCTTTTCCGGAGCGGCATCGCCGCCGCGACCCGCCGTTCCAAGGGCGAAAGGCTCGGCCCGCTCGCCAGCCTCGGCCTTTCTCTGGCCGATGCCCTGATCTTCCGCAAAGTGCGCGCGCGCATGGGCGGGCGCCTGCGCATGGCCGTGAGCGGCAGCGCGGCCCTCAGCAAAGACGTCGCCGAGTTCGTCGACGCCCTCGGCATCGACGTCTTCGAGGGCTACGGCCTCAGCGAAACGAGCCCCGTCGTCAGCACGAACTTCCCCGGTCACCGCAAGATCGGCAGCGTCGGCAAGCCGCTTCCGGGCGTCCGCGTCGTCATCGACACCGACGCCACCAACGACACGAAGAACGGCGAAATCGTCGTCTACGGCGCGATCGTCATGCAGGGCTACCACAACCGCCCCGAAGAAAACGCCCAGACCTTCACGGCCGACGGCGGCCTCCGCACGGGCGACATGGGCCACCTCGACGCCGACGGCTACCTCTACATCACCGGCCGCATCAAGGAACAATACAAACTCGAGAACGGCAAGTACGTCGTCCCCTCTCCACTCGAAGAGCAGCTGAAGCTCTCGCCGTACATCGCCAACGTCATGATCTACGGCGAAAACAAACCCCACAACGTGGTGGTCGTGTACCCCGACCCCCAGAGCCTCGAACGCTGGGCGAAACAGCAGGGCAAGACCATCGGCGACGCGACGACCGATCCCGACGTCAAACAATTGCTCCAGTCCGAAATCGACAAACAGGCCGCCAGCTTCAAATCCTTCGAGCGCCCGAAGGGCCTGCTCGTCATCCGCGACGACTTCACCATCGAAAACGGCATCCTCACCC
>DASXWF010000903.1:0-7229 GCA_036503835.1 Polyangiaceae bacterium
TGGCTGCCCCAGCGACGGCTGGTGTAGGACCTCGGCCAGAAGGGCGTGTGCCGACAACTCGGCCACGAAATGTGTGGCAGGCGAGTGCATCTACGCGCTCAAGCTTTCACAGACACCACCAAACATGTGCATCTCCGGCGAGATCAGGAGGTGCGATCTCGCGGGTTCGGGAGGCCAAGGAGTCGAAACCTGCGCCCCGATCGCCGCCGGCACTGGCGGCGGCTGTAACTGGGGCGCGTGCGCGCCCTTCTAGCCGCTCTCGTGCGGACTCTCGCTCAGCGGCGACTCTGAATCAGCCGTTCGATCGACAGTGAGCGGCCGCTCGGTGGCGGCGCGGCGGTGAGTTCCGCCGGTGCCGCGCTCGCGGCGGGATCGGGAGAGACCGTGGGGACGGCGCTCGGAGCGAGGGCGGCGGAAGTCGCGCTCGAAGCGGGCGCCGCCTCACGGTGCGACAGCTTGGTCAAACGCCGGGAAGCGTCCGAGTCGGCCGGCTCCGCGGGGACGGGTACCTGCGGAGCCGAGCCGCGCGCGGTGGAGTCCGCGATGGGCGGCGCGGAGGTCGCGATCGGCCCAGCGACTGCCGGAACCGAAGCCGCTTCGACGCGCGGGGCGGAAACGGCCGGCGCCGCGGGCTCGACCAGTCGCGCGGGAGCACCGGCGGCGCGCTCGTCTTCGGCCGTGAGGATCGAGTGGCCGAGCCAGCCGAAGCCACCGAGCGCGACGAGGCCGAGCAGCACCCCGAGCACGACGGGACGGCGGGACGGCGGGACGCGCGCGAGCGGCACGACCGGCGAACGGCGGGTGTCGCCGCTCATCGGGCCCATCGCGACCGGGAGCGTGGAGCTGTCGGAGATCGGACGCGGTGTGTCTCGCGCCGTCGAAGGTCCGGAGGCGGGCCGGCGCGGCGTGGAAACGCCGTGCACCGTTCCCGTCGTCGTCAAACCGCGGATGCGCCGCAGCGAGGTGCGTGCATCGAACGAGCCGAACGGCGAGAGGACGATCGCGAGCTCGAGCGCGCTCGAGTAGCGGTTCACGGCCTCCCGCGCGAGGCAGATGCGAATCACCGGATCGAGACCGGGAGGGAGCTCGAGCTCGGGGCGGAGCTTGCTCGGCGGCACGGGGTCGGAGGTCGTGATGGCGAGCACGAGGTCGGCGTAGGTCTTGCCGGTAAACGGCGGGCTGCCGCACAGGAGTTCGTAGAGCGTCACGCCGAGGGCCCATACGTCCGAGCGCGCGTCGACGTCGCTCGGGCTGCGGAGCTGCTCCGGTGACATGTAGGACGGCGAACCCAGGCGCGTGTCGCCCGATCCGGTGAGCGCACCTTCGTAGGCGCCTTCGGGTTCGGCCGACTTGGCGATGCCGAAATCGAGCACCTTGACGAGCGGCGAGCCGTCGGCGCGATGCGTGACGAACAGGTTCGACGGCTTGAGGTCGCGATGGATGACGCCGTGGTGGTGGCCCTCGGCCACGGCTTCGAGCGCCTGCATGACGTAGTCGACGGCCTCGATCGACGGCAGCGGCCCGCGCTCGGCCATCATCGCGCGGAGGTCGCGGCCCTCCAGGTACTCCATCGCGAAGAAGGGCGTGCCGTTCGGCAGCGTGTCGATCTCGAGCAGGCGCACGACGTGCTCGCTGGTGATGCGCGTCGCGAGGCGCGCTTCTCGAATGAAGCGCTGCACGGCCTTTTCGGAGCTGGCGAGACTCGGCAGGAGGAATTTGATCGCCACTCGGCGCTCGAGCACGCGATCCGTGGCGGCCACGACGACGCCCATGCCGCCGACGCCGAGCACGTGCCCGATGACGTACTTGTCCGCGACGGTCTCGCCCTCGCGAACGGGAGTGAGCTCCATGCGCTCGCTCTCGGCTGGTGCGCCCAGAGTGCCCGTCATGACGCCGTCTTCTGCCCCGCGGCGAGCGCCGCGGCCACGCGCTCGACGATTTCGTCGACGCGGGCGCGTGCCGCCGGGGTCCGCCCCGCTACCCCGCTCACGATCATGGAAAAGGCGACCGGCCGCGCGCGGTCGGCGCCGAAGACGTAGCCGCTCAGCGCGACCACGTCGCGCAGCGTTCCGGTCTTCGCGAGCACCGAGCGCGCCGCGGCCAGCGAGGCGAAGCGCGTCTTCAAGGTGCCGTCGACGCCGCCCACGGCGAGCTGGCTCGCGAAGTCGGGAGAGAGCGCCGGATCGCGGAAGACCGTGACCAACAGGCGCGCGAGGCTCTTCGGGCTCAGGCGGTTGGAATCGAACAGGCCGGAACCGTTGCCCACGCGCGTGCCGGCGTCGGCGGCGCCGATTTCCTTGAGCCAGGCCGCGGCGAGCTCCGCCCCGCCCGCGCTCGTCCCGGGCCGCGCGTTCACCCGCGCGTCGAGCACTTTGAGCAGCATCTCGGCGTAGAAGTTATCGCTTTGTTTGCCGAGCTCCGCGAGCAGCTCCGCGAGCGGCTTCGAGCGGTGCACGGCGAGCTCCCGCCGCTCGTCCGCTCCGCCGCTCCGGATCGCGCCTGTCAGCGTGATCCCGGCGGTCAGCAAGGCCTCGCGCAGCGCGTAGCCCGCGAAGAGCTCGGGGTCATCGACGCGCTGGCGGTAGCGATTCGGCGGGCTGCCCTCCGGCACCGCGCCCCCGAGCCGCGCCACCAGGCGCTGTCCGCGCGGGGCGAGCGACACGCGGACTGGCCCGCGCTTGCCGCGGGGGCCGGTCTCGATGCGACCTTCCACGTCGACGAAGCTCGCGGGCTCGAAGCTGACCGCCGCGGGCACGCCTTGCCGCGCGGGCACGATGCTCACGAGCACGCTGTTGCGATCGACGGCCACGGCGCTCACGGGCGCACGAAATGCGGCCCATTCTCCCGGCTGCTGCTCGAAGCCCGGCGGCACGAAGGCCCGGTCGAAAGCCCCGTGATCGAGCAAAATGTCCGAGACCTCGCGCACGCCGCGATCGCGGAGCGCCCTCGCCATGCCGGCGAGATCGGCGCTCGAGAGCGACGGATCGCCGTCGCTGCGCAGGACCAGCCCGGTCACCTTACCGCCGTCGACCGCGCCGTACAGACCGCTCGTGAAGGTGAAGCGCCCGCCCAGGTGGCGCAGCACCGCGCCCGCCGTCACGAGCTTCTCGTTCGACGCTGGATTTTCGGCAACGTCCGCCGCGAACGAGCCGAGCTCGCGACCGCTCGCGACGTCGACGAAGCACGCTCCGAAACGACCGCCCACGCCGCGCGCCCACGCACCGAAGGCGGCGAGCGCCGGCACGAGCTCGCTCGTGATGTCCGAGCCCGCGTCCGCCTCCGAGCGCGACGGCAGCGCGAGCGCGGCGAGGCCCGCGAGCAGGCTGCGCCGAGAGAGAGGGACATGCGGTCGGGACAGCATGGCTCCGTAAGCTTGTTCTAAACCCGATCGGCCGTGGGGCCCACCTTTCCACTTGCAGCGCGCGCCCGGCCGGAGGCAGAGTCCGCGCCGTGAACCGCCGCCCGCTCCGGATTCTGGCCGCCCTCGCGACCGCGCTCCTCGGCCTCCTGGCTTCGAGCCGGGCCGAAGCGCAGTTCGCCGAGCCCGAGACGGCTCTCCCGGCGCCCTCGGCCGACCAGCCAGACCTCCCTTCCCCGGCGGCCCCCGTCAACCTGGCTCTGACGGGCGCGGCCATCACGGGGGTCTGGTACGGAGGCGCCCTCGGCGCGAGCCTCCTCTGGTCGAACGCCCCCTGGTCGACCGAGATGAAGATCCCCATCGCCGGGCCGTGGCTCTCCCTCAACCAGCTGAGCTGCGGCAACGAGCCGAACTGCACGACGCTGCTCGTCGTCGTGCGCGCCGTCCTCGTCACGATCGACGGCGTCGGTCAGGCCGCGGGTCTCGCCATCGCCGCCGAGTCCCTGTTTCTCCCCACGGCGGAACCGCCTCGCGCCAAATCGAAGAGCGCGCGGCTCCGTCCCTTCCCGCTCGTCACGAGCGACGCCATCGGCGTCGGCGTGGCGGGTGAGCTCTGACGTCACGCTGCCGGCGGGCAGCTCCGGCATCCGCCCGTCGCGTTTCGCCGGCGTTGCCACAAAACTTTCGCGGTTTTTTCCGCGAGCTTGAGACACCACGAACGATTTGAGTGCGCGAGGCGAGAAGGCGTGATACCACCATCTTCCGTGATGACCACGGTGAACCGGCGAACCAAGTTCGTCTTCGTCACCGGAGGAGTCGTCTCTTCGATCGGAAAAGGGCTCACGTCGGCCTCGGTCGGCGCGCTGATGGAAGCGCGCGGCTTGCGCGTGACCCACATGAAGCTCGATCCGTACATCAACGTGGATCCGGGCACGATGTCGCCGTACCAGCACGGCGAGGTCTACGTCACCGACGACGGCGCCGAGACCGACCTCGATCTCGGCCACTACGAGCGCTTCACCTCCGCCCGCCTGACGCGCGCCTCCAACGTCACCACCGGCCGCATTTACGAGGCCGTGATCACGAAGGAGCGCCGCGGTGAGTACCTGGGCGCCACGGTGCAGGTCATCCCGCACATCACCGACGAGATCAAAGCCCGTGTCCACGAGGCGACGAAGGACGCGGACGTCGCGATCGTCGAGATCGGCGGCACCGTAGGCGACATCGAGTCCCTGCCGTTCCTCGAGGCGATTCGCCAGCTGAAGCTCGAAGCCGGACCGAACAACGCCCTCAGCGTGCACGTGACGCTCGTGCCGCACATCGCGTCCGCGGGCGAGCTCAAGACCAAACCCACGCAGCACTCGGTGCGCGAGATGCGG
This sequence comes from Polyangiaceae bacterium, assembly GCA_036503835.1. Taxonomy (GTDB): domain Bacteria; phylum Myxococcota_A; class Polyangia; order Polyangiales; family Polyangiaceae; genus PMG-095. The sequence continues at coordinate 4,738 of DASXWF010000903.1, forward strand.
GAGATCGGCATCCAGCCCGACATCCTCGTCTGCCGTTGCGATCGTCCCATCGCTCGCGGGTTGAAAGAGAAGATCGCGCTGTTCTCGAACGTCCCGGTCGACAGCGTGATCTCCGCGGTCGACGTTTCCTGCATCTACGAGCTGCCCCTCGTGCTGCACGCCGAGGGCCTCGACACCCAGATCGCCGAGCGGCTCAACATCTGGTCGCGGCAGCCGGAGCTCGGTACCTGGCACCGTACGGTGGAGTGCTTCAAAAAGCCCGCCAACGGCGGCGTCCGCATCGGCGTCGTCGGCAAGTACGTGCACTTGAAGGACAGCTACAAGTCCCTGCACGAGGCGCTGGTCCACGGCGGGCTCGCCAACGACCTGTCGGTCCAGCTCGAGTACATCGATTCGGAACAGATCGAGCGCGGCAGCGCCGCGGCGCTGCTGAGCGGTCTGGACGCCGTGCTCGTCCCCGGCGGGTTCGGCGACCGCGGGGTCGAGGGCAAGATCCAGGCGATCCGCTACGCCCGCGAGAACGCCGTGCCGTTCTTCGGGATCTGTCTGGGGATGCAGCTCGCCGTCATCGAATACGCCCGCAACGTCTGCGGCCAGAAGGCGGCGAGCTCCACCGAGTTCCAGAAGGACTGTCCGCACCCGGTCATCGATCTCATGCCCGATCAGCGCGGCGTGAAGGACAAGGGCGGCACGATGCGGCTCGGTGCGTACCCGTGCAAGCTCTCGCCCGGAAGCCGGGCCGCCGAGCTCTACCGCCAGGATTCGATCTCGGAGCGGCACCGTCACCGCTACGAGTTCAACAACGACTACCGCACCGAGCTCGAGCGAGCCGGGCTCAAGCTGAGCGGCACGAGCCCCGACGATCGCCTCGTCGAGATCGTGGAGCTCGAGCACCATCCGTTCTTCGTCGGCTGCCAGTTCCACCCCGAGTTCAAGAGCCGGCCGATGTCGGCGCACCCGCTGTTCTCGGGGTTCGTGGCCGCCGCCGCCGAGCGGCGCGACCGCATCACGAAGAGCGCTCGCGACGAGGGCGTCCCCGCGCCCGAAACGCGCAGCAGCGTGAACTGAAGCGACCCGAGCGGCTCGGGCCGGCGCCGCTGCGTCTTGACCGGGCCGTTCGTTCGGAAAAGACTGCCCCTCGTGCAGTTCCGGCGCATCGTGCTCACTTCGCTCGTCGTGCTCGGCTGCGGCTCGAGCGGCGCGGTCGATGCCGCGCTGCATTCCGACTTGCCGACGCTCCGCAGCTCGATCGGCAAGGAGCGGCAGAGCGGCGCGCTCGACCGGGGCCGGGTCACGCGCATCGCGGAAGCGGTGGCTTCCCGTGAGGTGTACGCCGGCAGCGGGCCCGCTGCGAGCGCGCGCATTCGAGGCCTGCGAGCCTGCACCCAGCCGCTCCTGCCCGTGATCGCCGAACGCGCCGAGCGCCCCGACGAAGCCGGCGCCGAGGCGACGCTCGTCCTGCTCGAGACGGGGCGGATCTCGGCGGCTTCGCTCGTCGCTCGCCATGCCGAATCGGACAGCGGCGCCTGGCGCGCGGTCGCCGCAAGGGCCGCCACGGCGCCCGAGCACTTCCGCCTGCGGCGGCGCTTCTACCTCGATCCGGACGAGCGCGTGCGGCGCCGCGCGCTGGAAGCCGCCCGCCAGGCGCCGGCGGCGCTCGATCTCGACGCGTTGCGCGAAGCGGCGCGGCTCGATCCCGATCCGATGAGTCAGAGCCTCGCCGTGCGCGCGATCGGCGCGCTGGGCGGCGAAGCGGCCGTGCGGGCGCTCTCCGACTTGTGGGAGCGCGCCGAGGACGACGCTCGGCTCGCCATCCTCGACGCCTGGAGCATCCGCCCGAGCTTCAAGGCCGGCGGGCGCGCCGAGCTTCTGCGAGTGGCCGAGACCGCACGCGGCATGCCGGCGGTTTCCGCCGCCCTGATCCTGCTCCGCGTCGACTCGAGCTCCACAGGCCTCGCCACGACGCTCCTCACGCGCACCGTCACCGAAGGCCCGAGCGACGAGCAGCTGCTCGCGATCGGAGCGGTACCGCTCGACTCGACCGCCCTCGACGCCGTGCGCAAGGCAGCCAAGGACGCCGACCCCGGCGTACGCATCGCCGCGCTCGAGCGGCTGCTCGAAGTCCAGGGTGAGCGCGCCCGAACCCTCGCCGCGCTGCGCGACGAGGCGAAACCGACCGCCGCCGCTCCCGACACCGCGCGCACCGCGCTCGCGCGCGCCGGCGACACCAGCGTGGCCCCCGAACTCAAGAAAGCGCTCGCCTCCAAGGACGGCCAGCGCCGCACCGAAGCCGGCATGAGCCTGCTCGCTCTCGGCGACTACGCGAACGCCGCGACCCTCCTCGGCGACGGCGAGGCCTCGGTTCGCCTCGCGATCGCCTGCCGCATCCTCGCGGGCGGCTAACCATCGCCGGCCATCGCGCACCCTCTCCGCAGTGCGCGAGCACCGCTCCACGCGCCCCCTCCCGCCCCCCCAAACTCCTCCTCTCCCTC
>DASXWF010000904.1:0-8405 GCA_036503835.1 Polyangiaceae bacterium
TCACGCTCACGCCCATCACGAGCTTCGACTCCGCGAACCCGCAAGGCGGCCGCGTCACCTGCGGCGGTCCGGACGTCACGTGCGGCTTTTACTTCAACTACGACACGGTTCATTCGCAGGCGCGCGCCGACAAGGGCCTGCTCCAGGGAACGGACTGCCAGCTCGAAATCGAACCGGGCGCGCTGGTCGTGAGCCCGGGCGTCGGCGCGAACCTCGTGAGCGAGCCCACGACGCGCTGTGACGTGGATCAAGGCGCGTTCCACTTCGTCGCCCAGAACCTCGCGATGTGCAAGGGCACGGACGGGCGGCGCGGTTGGGGCGGCGGGCAGGAGATCGACTTTCAGGCGCCGGGCGGTGCCGCCATGCCGATCGACGCGAGCGCCTACGACGGCTTCTCCTTCTGGGTGAAGAACGATCGAGCCGCGTCCCACGGTGCGGAGGAAATTCCGTCCGAGCGCTCGATCATCGTGCTCGCGGTCGACCTGTACACCGCCGGCCAGCGCAACATCGTGAACCCCGTCACGGGCGAGGCGAGGAACTGCGACGCCGGTGACCCTCCGATCCAGCCGCGGCCCGACTACGACAACGACAAGTGCGATCCGTACGCCGTCGGCGTGACGCTCGAAGACGAGTGGACGTTCGTCGCAGTCCGCTTCGCCGACATGCGCCAAAAGGGCTTCGGGATGTACTCGCCCGAGGGCCTGCAAACCCAGGAGCTCCTGCGCCTCCAGTTCTTGATCACGGCGGGTGATTGGGACTTCTGGATCGACGACGTCTCGTTCTTTCAGGACGCGGAATGAAGGCGCTCGTCCGCTCCCTCGTCGGGCGCTCACCGCGCGGCCTCGTGCTCGCGGCGGCATTCGCCTCTGCCGCGTGCAGCGAAAGCTGGGAAGCCACGCCGGCCAGGGGCGCGGGCAGCGGCGGCGGCGCGGGCAGCGGCGCCGATCCGTTGCCCACCGACTTCCCGCAGGGCCTCCGCGTGTCGGAGAACCGGCTCGTCGATCGTCACGGCACCGAGATCATCCTGCGCGGCGTCAACCGTTCCGGCACCGAATACCGCTGCATCCAGGGCGCAGGCATCTTCGACGGGCCCGACACCGAAGAATCCGTCCAGGCCATGACCACCTGGAACATCAACGCCGTGCGCGTGCCTCTGAACGAGACCTGCTGGCTCGACATCAACGGCGCGCCCGTCACCAACTCCGGCGAGGCGTACCAGCGCGCGATCCGCGACTACGTCACTCTGCTCCACCGCTACCAGCTCATTCCCATCCTCGAGCTCCACTGGGCGGCGCCGGGCGACGAGCGTGCGACCGGGCAGCGCCCGATGCCGAACGCCGATCACACCGCGGCCTTCTGGGCGGATGTCGCCGCCACGTTCAACGACGACTCGGGCGTCATCCTCGAGCCGTACAACGAACCCTTCCTCTACCAATTCGGCGACCAGCAGCAGCAGGTCTGCGGGGAAGAGGCCTGGAACTGCTGGCGCGACGGCTGCACCATCCTTCCGGACGACTACCAGGCTGCCGGCATGCAGGAGCTCGTGACCGCCATCCGCGACACCGGCTCCACGCACGTCATCCTCCTCGGCGGCCTCGACTGGTCGAACTGCTTCGACGGCTTCCTCTCGCATCTCCCGGACGACCCGATCGGAAACCTGGCGGCGTCATGGCACGTCTACAACTTCACGCGCTGCAGCTTCCCGGGCTGTTGGGACTCGCATCCGGCGGACGTCGCGCGCGTGATGCCCGTCATCGCCACCGAGCTCGGCCAGGACAACTGCCAGGGCGAGTGGGTCAAACCCTACCTGCAGTGGCTCGACGACCACCGCATGGGTTACCTCGCCTGGCAATGGAACAGCGGCGCCTGCGTGCCGGGCGATCGCGGAGCGTCCCTCTTTCTCGTCCAGGACTACGCGCGCGCGCTGCCGAGCAGCGAATACGCGCAGACCGTGCGCGATCACTTCCAGGCAGCCGCGCGCTAGAGCTCGAGGCTGGAGTTTGGATCGAGCGCCGGGAGCCGTGCTGCGCTCACTCGAGGGAGAAGTTGTCGATGTAGATCACGGCGTCGGCCGGGAGCTCCGTGCCGCCACTGCCGCTGTAGATCTGAACGCCGAACGACACGATTTCGGCGGCGCTGTAGCCGTCGTTGTTTTGCGCCGGCAGATCGAGGTTGAAGCTCACCGTTTGCCACTGGCCGTACGTTCCGGCGCCGAGGTTCGAGTCGGTGCCTTTGGCCCAGACGTAGTCGGCGCCGGTCTTCACGAACAGGTAGGCACCGCACGGCGCGCTCGGATCGGGCGAACAGCCGTCCTGGATCATGATGTCGGCGCGCAGCACTTTGCCGCTCCAGTCGCTGCCCGCCATCTCGCCTTCGAAATTGAACTGAATGTCGGCGAGCTGGTTCTTGTCCGTGAACGGGACGTCGAGCTCGAGCACCCCGGCGGCTTCGTCGTGACCCGGCGCGTCGCTCCAGCCGAGGTTCTCGGCGCGCAACAGCTGCGCGGCGGCGAGGTCCTCGGAGTACGCCGGATCGGTCGCGCCGTCCGGGTACTTCTCCTCGTCCTCGGGATCGGGATTGGCGAAAACGTTCACGTAGTTCGCGTCCGAGGGCCGGTAGTTCTGGAACGAGAAGCAGCTCGGCTGATCGCCCGTGACCGGCGGAGCGCAGACCTTGGCCGCCGTTTCGCTTTCGAAGGCGAACAGCGTCACCTTCGCGGCTCCGGTGCCTCCGCTCCCGCTCGTCCCGCCGCTCCCCGAGGTGCCTCCGCTGCCGTCGTTGCCGCTGCCGCCACTGCCCGCGGTGCCCGCGCTCGTCCCCGTCCCGCTCGTTCCCGCCATCGAGTCATCGTCGTCGTCGCCTTCTCCCTTCGCGCCACACGCGGTGGAAAGAGCGAGGGCCGCGAACACAAGAAGAAGAGGGGTCGTGCCGGACGGACGAAGCTCGAGTCGTGCCATGCGCATGTGCGAATCTCCTGCCTCGGAAAAGAACCCGCAGGCCCGTCGGCCGCGGAGCCGGCACCCTAGCTCCCTAAAACGCTTAAGGCAAGGATTTCTACCCGGATCCGTGACCCGAGCCGACGCCCGCTGATCCGAAAACTTGAAGGTTGCTTGGAACCGCGAAAAGACTCCGTGGATGCTCGGGCGCAGGCGCTTCCTCTTGGGTGTGGCGAGCCTGCTCGCTCCCGCCGCGGCGCACGCGCGCTCCGTCGAGGCTTCGCAGGACAAGATCAACCCCTGCAACACGCCCGACCCGGGCTACGGCGGCTACGAGAGCTGGCACAAGGACATCAGCATCGGCCAGATGATGGCTCCGAAGCGCGGCGGCGTGAGCGCGAGCGGCGACTTCGACGTGCTCTTCCACTTCCACGGACACGACGGCGCGCGCAAGGCCTGGGTTCCGGTGATGAACGGCCCCGTGCTCGCCGGCGTCACGCTCGGCATCGGCTCGGGCGTGTACGAGAGTACCTTCCGCGACGCGGTCGCGTTCAAGACTTTGATCGAAAGCCTCGAGAGCGCCATGGCGGAGCGCGCGGGGCGCAAGAGTGCGCGCGCTCGGCGGATCGCGCTCAGCGCGTGGAGCGCCGGCTACGGGGCGCTCCGTTCGATTCTTTCTCAGCCGCTCGGGCGCGAGCGTGTCGATACCGTGCTCCTGCTCGACGGTCTGCATTGCGACTACGTGCAGGGTGGGGGACTCGCTCGCCCCTCGCTCGAGCCGTTCGTGCGCTTCGCGCGCCAGGCCGCGGCGGGCAAGCGGCTCATGGTCGTCAGCCATTCCTCGATCGTCCCGCCCGGCTACGCCTCGACGACCGAGACCGCCAATTACCTGATCCAGGAGCTCGGCGGCAATCCACGCAAGGCGAGCCCGCGCGCGTCCGATCCGCTCGGCCTCGTCCTCACCTCGCGCTTCGATCGCGGCGATTTCCACGTGCGCGGCTACGCGGGCAAGGCGGAACCCGATCATTGCGCGCACCTCGGACTGCTGCAGGATATCTTGAAGGTTCATCTTGCGCCGCGCTGGAAGCCCGTTGCCAAAAAGCGCTGAGCCGGGCTTTCGCGACGGCACTCACGAAATCGCCGCGGACGCGCCGCTCGATCGCGCGCTCCGAACGCTCGTGGCCGGCGCGAGCTGGAACGCGGTGCGGCGGTTGATCGAAACAGGGAAGGTCAGCGTCGACGGCGAACAGATTCGGGATCCGACTCGACCGGTGCGTGGCGGTTCCACGCTGACGATCGCGATGCGCGCGCCGCGGCAGCGAACCGGCGCGGGACTCCCGGCGGGCAGCATCGTGCATCTCGACGCGCACGTCGTCGTGGTGCGAAAACCCGCCGGCATCAGCAGCGTTCCCTTCGACGAGCGCGAGACGGGCACGCTCGTCGAGCTCTTGCGCGCGGAGCTGCGCGGCAAGAGCGGCCCCGAAGCGCCGCCCGGCGTGGTCCACCGCCTCGACAAGGATACGAGCGGACTGCTCGTCTTTTCGCGCACGCTCGCCGCCAAGCGCGCCCTCAAGCAGCAGTTCCGCTTCCACACCGTGGATCGGCGCTACGTCGCCATCGCGCACGGTAACGTGCGTGCCCAGACGTTTCGCTCGCGACTCGTGCAGGATCGGGGCGACGGCCGCCGCGGATCCACGGAGAACCCGATCCTCGGGCGCGACTCCGTGACGCACGTCAGCGTGCGCGAGCGCCTGCGCGAGGCGACCCTCGTCGAGTGTCGCCTGGAAACCGGCCGCACCCATCAGATCCGCATCCACCTCGCGGAGGCCGGTCACCCGCTCGTCGGCGAGCGGGTTTACGACCGCGCGTACACGGGCCCGCGTCTCGAGGCGCCCCGGCTCATGCTCCACGCCTTCGAGCTCGGATTCGAGCACCCGGCGACGGGCCAGCGACTCCACTTCGAGGATCCGATTCCGGACGACTTTTCGAACGTCGTCGAACGGCTGCGCGGCGAAAAGTGAGGCCAGCCTGAGCCGTCCGTCCGTAGAGAGAGACGGAGGATCGCTTGCAGACGACGCCGGACTCGATTTCTTCAGGCCCGTAGGGGTCCGCGCGTGTCAAACTTTGTACCGTGGAAGGAGCAGGGTGATGCTTGACTACGCTTGGGGCAACGACACGAGGAGTTCGGGGCAGGGCAGGAAGAGATTTGCGGCTCGCGAGTGCCTGCGCGTTCGGCGGCATCTGCTTTCGGCCGAGCGGTGCGCCCGTAGGGCGGACGTCTCGGCGCTGGATCCGTTGCGGCGCCGCGTGCGCTCGCTTCTCCTGACGGAGCTCGCGCGCTACCGGCGTCGCGGGCGCTTCCCGGTCAACCCCGATTTCGAGGAGCCGACTCCGTACTTCGTCGACGCGCAGGGCACACGCTGCGCCATGGCGCACCTGCTCGAGCTCGGCGGGGAAGCCGCGCTGGTTCGAAGGATCGCGACGACGCGCAACAACGCGCGCGTTCGCGAGTTGGCCGACGAACGGCGTCTACTCGCGTGGCTCGACGCCGCCGGCATCAGTGTTGCGGAAGCGGCGCTCATTCAGCCCACCTACTGTCATTGGCGCACGGAGTGCGTTTGCGGCGGAAACACGTCGGCCTGGCCGGTGCTCGAGGCCGTCGCGGTGACGGCCTCGCAGGGCGATGGAACGCTCACCGCGAGCGTCGAGGCGATCCATGGAGCCAGCTTCGGTCTGGTCGTGGGCGACGAGTTCGTCGCGGAGGTCGAAGACGCGGGGGCGGGCGATCCCTTGGTCATCAATGCCTTCACGGGCGCCGACGGTGGTGCTCGCTATGTGGGCAGAGTCTTCGAAGAACCGTACGTGTGCCAGCCCGGGGTACCGCCACTCACCCGCGAGCAATACGCCGAGGCCACGAGCTCCATCGACTGCGAAGACCGCCTGATCGCAATGAACTCGGGGTTCGCGCCGGACGAGGACTGCGGCGACATGTACGATTGCGGCTGTCGCATTCCCGGAGGCGCCGGCTCCGACCCGACGACCGTCGGCATCCTGGTCGCGGTGCTTTCGGCCGTCGCTGCGAGGCGGGCACTGCGCCGGCGCTTCAGCCGCTTCAGCCGTGCCGGCGAAAGAACCGGTCGCGCTCGAGCAGCTGCAGAAACTGACGGCGCGTCCGCGGTCCTTCGTAGCGGCGCCGGTCGGGAACCGGCACCGAGGCGGGATCGTTGAGGAAAGCCGTGCGAAGCCCCGCCACGTCGTCGGCGGTGATCTCGCGCCGCATGGCGTCGATGTCGATGCCGTAGATGCGCGCCGCGTTGAGGCCGAAGATCTTCGCTTTGATCTCGGCGGTGAGCTCCGGATAACCGAACTCCTCGCGCATGGGCTCCGGGATCTGGAACATGCGGAAGGCGAGGATCTGGCTCTGCGGAATCCCGTTGTAGACGCAATCGGTCCCCCACAGGATGCGATCCGGACCGAGCGTGACGAGCAACTTGCCGAGCACGTGCGCCGCCTGCTCGGGCTCCGTCATGATGTTCGCCCACGTCGAGCCGAGCTCGGCGTAGACGTTGCCGGTCGCGCCGATCTCGGTTTCGTGAAGCGCTCGGATCAAGCGGTCGACCCCGAAGTGATCCGCCGCGTCGGGATCGTAGGCGTGATTTTCGTCGGTCATCCGCTCGTAGCCCGAGTGGTAGATGAGAAAGTTCAGGTCGGGCGCCGCCGCGGCGGTGCGGACCATGTCCGCCGGCGAGCCTTTGGCGGTGTAGCCCCCGTCGTCCCAGAGCCCGCGGTGCCCGGCCACCATCAGGATGCCGAGCGCGCGCGCTCGCTCCACGAACGGCCCGCCCAGCTCGTCGCTGTCGAGCAACAACTCGCCCTCGTGCGGGTACATCTTCCAGGCCGCGGGGTTGAACTCCTCCGCGAGCTCGCTCATGTAGTCGAGCTCGGAGGGGCCGCGCTCGAGCTCGGCGTTGGCGTGAATCAGAAGGCGCGTCCCTGCCAGCCGATTGATGATTTCCTGCACCTGAGCGCGCGCCGCGACGTTCGGCGCACCGAGATCGCGCGCCCCGGGTGGGCCTGAGAGCACTGCAACGTCGGTTTCGCTCTGCACGAAAATCTGCGTGATGAAATCGAGCGCGCGTTCGTCGGGAGACATCGCGCCCCACGGCTCCTCGATCTCCGTCGACACGTGCGTCTGGACGTCGAAGATGAAGTCGCCCGTGGGCATCATGCCGGCGTCGGCCATCCCGGCGTCCTCGGTCATTCCGGCATCGACCATGTATCCGGCGGTTCCGCCCGAATTCGCCGTACCGCCGCGTCCACCGGAGCTCATACCGCCGCCGCCGCGCCCTCCCGAGCTCGTGCCGCCCGCCCCGCCCATCCCGCCGCGTCCTCCCGACCCCATTCCGCTCGTTCCACTCGAACCGCAGCCTGCTGGACCACAGCCGCTCGTCGCGCCACCGCCGTTCGTGCGTGGATTCGGGTCCGTCCGTTCGGACGAAGAGCACGCGGCTTGATTGATTGCGAGAAGCGCGGTGGCAAAACCGCAGGAGCTATTGACGAACTCGCGCCGTGTCATGCCCAGGCGGCGATGCTTTTCCTCGACCATCTGCCAGAAGCGTCGCTCCGCTTCGACGGCTCTCGTCGAGGCCGGGACGGGGCAAAATTCACCGTTGGACGGCGGATGAAAATCAAGCGGCGGAACCAGATCCGGCTCCGGCCTGGACTTGCGGTTCGTGCTCATGACGGGATGGTAACGCCACCCCGTCGTGATCCGTCGTCGAATCCAGCGAGGCGAGTGATTACAGGGCTCGATTGTAATCTTCTACGAGCAGCGACACCCACGCGCGGATGCACTGCACGAACTGTTCCCGCTCCGCGCCCGGATTCTGAACGGTGCCCCACTCCGGGTAGGGAAACTTGGGCATTTCTGCGCCGCACGTTTGCATCCCCGCGAGCTTCCTGAGCAGCAGACTTCGCTCGACGTCCGAAGGATCGATCAGAAGCTCGGCCTCCGCAGGGCAATTCTCCGGGTCCACGACGTTGTGATACGTCGCGGGCGCGTTCACGAGTCGCTCCTGAACGTTCTCCACCATCTGCCCGGCCTGGCGGTCCCACAAGGCGAGACTCGAAGCCAATTCCTGCGCGGCGTTGGAGTAGTGACAGGTGCCGCCGCCGCAGAATTCGACGGCCGCCGGCAGATCGCAATCGAGGCGTTCGTGCGCTGGAGCCCGAGGAGTGCCGGAATCGGGTTCGTTTGCGGCCTCGAGCGAGCCGCCCTCGCAAGCACCGGCACCGAGCGCCAAAAGGACGAGGGCTACACGGGAGTTGCTCCGCATGACGACCAGCCTGGACTCGCTCCGTCCCGCGGGCAAAGGCGAGCTGCTCGTCTTGCCAGATTTTTCCGATGCCATTGCCCTTCGATGAACGAATTCGTTCGTCCTGGTTCATCGCCGCGCGTGACGCGACGTA
>DASXWF010000905.1:0-4099 GCA_036503835.1 Polyangiaceae bacterium
GTGCGGTGGCGCCCGGGCGCGGCGCCGGGCCTGCCGTCGTCAGCCTGCTGGCGCTGGCGCTCGCGCGAGCGCTCGCGAGGAAGGGCCGGCGGCGGAACCAGGCTGCAATCCCTCCACGACCGGCGCTCGCGATTTTACCGAACCTTCGGCTCGGGTCGCGCACTTCTACGTCGGAACATGCGGACGACGTGGACGAACGCCCGAACGGCAGAGCCCGGCGCGGATGCGAGCTTCGAGCGAGTGTACCGGCGCGAGCACGACTTCGTCCGCGCAGTCGTCCGTCGCCTCGGCCTGCCGCCGGGGGACGTCGATGATGCAGTGCAGGAGGTCTTCGTCGTACTCCATCGCCGCATGGGAGAGCTCGACACGGGAAATGCATTGCACGGCTGGTTGCGTTCGGTAGCGGTTCGAATCTGCAGCAACCAGCGCCGCAACCGCAGACGCCGGCCCTCGCCCGATCGAGCCGGCGAGCCTCTCGACCCGGACGCTCTCTGCGACGTGAATCATCCCGGGCCGGACGACGCCCGAGCCCGGAGCGAGCTGCGCGACGCTCTCCGGCACGTGCTGGGCAGCCTCGACCACGAAAAGCGCGAGGTCTTCGTGCTCACCGAGCTCGAGGAGCGTACCGCGCGCGAGGTCGCCACGCTCACTCGGACGTGTCCGAATACCGTGGCGTCGCGCCTGCGCGCTGCGCGGCGGAAGCTGGCTCACGCGGTGCGAGCCGGTCCCCTGAATTCGTTTCCGGAATGAGCGAGGGTTGGCCTCGCGGCCTATCGGCGGCTTTCTCTCCTCTTCGTGCTTTTCGACCGAACCTTTCTCGAGGTTCGTGCACTATCCGAGCGCGATGCAACGGCCCGAGGAGCCACCTCTCGTGGGCACGGGCGGCGGCGGAACCCACGGTTTTTCGGAGGAGGCGAGCGGCGACGACGAGTTGATGGCGCTTGCCGGCGGCGGCTCCGAGAGGGCGTTCGATGCCCTCGTGCGGCGACACCAGGCACGGGTCTTGCGCCTCGCTCATCGTTATCTCGGCGATAGCGCACTGGCCGCCGACGTTGCGCAAAACACGTTCGTTGCCCTGTTCCGCTCGCGGGCGGAATACAGACCTAGCGGAAGGTTCTGCGCCTATCTGTACCGGTTGGTTCTCAACCAGTGTCGGATGGCTCGGCGCTCGAAGGGGAACAGACTGCGCGTCCTGATTGAAATGAGGGATTTCAGCGTGACCCCGGAATACACGATGCCACGGGAACGGCCGCGGGACCTCGAAGCAGCCCTGGGAGAGCTCAGCGAAAAGCTGCGCGAGGTCGTGATCCTGCGGTTCTGTGCCGAACAGAGCTACGAGGAAATAGCGGAAGCACTGGACCTGCCGACGGGGACCGTAAAACGGCGGCTCTTCGACGCGATGGCCAAGCTGCGAGCACGATTGGAGGAACGGTGAGCATCCCCGAATCGGAGCTCGACACCCGGCTGCTCGCCGCCTACCTCGAGCGGCAGACATCCGCCGACGAAACACGGCGTGTCGAGGAAGCGCTGGTCGTGGATGCCGGCGCCCGGCGGCGTCTGGCGCAGCTGGAAGAGCTGACTCGCGCCCTCGGCTCACCCCTGCCGGAGCTCGAGTCCATCGACCTGCTTCGGGGCGTGCGGAAGGCTCTCTCCGAACCCGCGCTGAAGCCGCGTGGGGTGTGGCGGCTCTCGCCGTGGTGTGTGGGGCTCGCCGCGACCCTCGCTTCGGCGGCGGCGTGGCTCGTCGCCATTTCGCCCCGGGAATCCTCGGATTCCGAGTTCCGGAGCAAGTCCGGAGCCGCGGAGCAGAGCGACGGGCGGCGCTGGGCCGGCATTCAGGTCCATCGCGTCAGCGGAGCTTCGCAGGCGGTGCGAGCCAACGAGCGATTCGCGGCGAGCGACGATCTCGTGATTTCGTATACGAATCGCGGCGTCTCCCCGTTCGAATACCTGTCGGTCTTCGCCGTCGATGACCGTGGAAATGTTCATTGGTTTTATCCGGCGTACGAACACCTGGGAGCGGACCCTGCCTCGATTGTGATCGAGAAGGCGGTGACGGAGCGCGCTCTCCCCGATCGCATTCATCACGAGTTTGCGGCCGAGCGGATTTCGATCTACGGGCTGTTTTCGAGACGCGCTTTGCGGGTCTCGGAGGTGGAGGCATGGATCAGAAAACAGGGTGGTCGCGTCGCGTCGGATTCCCCCTTTCCCGATACGAGCCTGCACACGCTCACGCTTCGAGTCCTGCCATGAGGTGGATCGTCGGGGTCTGGGTCGCGCTGCTCGGGACGCTACTCTCGGGCGGCGTGGCGGCGTCGCCCGAGCGGTTCGCGATCGTCGTCGGAAACAATCGCGCGGAGCAGGAGAGCGCGAACCTCCGCTACGCCGACGACGACGCCGTCGCCACTCATCGCCTACTGATCGAAGCCGGCGTGAAGAGCCTCCTGCTCACCCGTTTCGACGCCGACACGCAGAATATGGCGGGCACGCTCAAGCCCTTCGGCGCGCCGCGTTCCGACGATCTCCAACGCGCCATGACCTCTCTGGTCGGCGCGATGCAGGCCGCCGCGGCACGGGGCACGCCGACGGAGTTCCTGTTCTTCTACAGCGGGCACGGGGACGTCGAGGCCGGCGAAGGCTTCGTCATGCTCGAGGATTCGCGGTTCACCCGCAGCCTGCTGTTTGCCTTGCTCGAGCGCTCCCCCGCCGCGAACAATCACGTGTTCGTCGACGCCTGCCGCTCGTACTTCCTGGTTTTCGATCGAGGCCCGGGCGGGCGGCGGTCCCGTTACGCCGGCTCTCTCACGGAGTCGATTCCGGCGCGCCTGGCGAACACGGGTTTCGTGCTTTCGACGACGTCGGATCGGGACAGCCATGAATGGGAGCGCTACCAGAGCGGCATCTTGAGCCACGAGCTGCGGTCGGCCTTGCGCGGCGCGGCCGACGTGAACCTCGATGCCCGCGTGAGCTATGCGGAGCTCGGCGCGTTCTTCACGCGTACGAACCAGAGCATCAAAAATCCCAAGTTCCGTCCGGATTTCCTGCTCCGCGCGCCGGGCGGGGATTTCCGCCGGCCGCTCCTCGCGTGGAGTCCGACACGCGCCCAGCTCGTGTTCGCTCCGCAGGACTGGGGGCACTTCTACGTCGAAACGGCGAGCGGCGAGCGCCTGCTCGACGCGCATCCGTCCGCGGGGCAAGCGCTGCGCCTGCGGGTTCCCGACGAGCGTCCCCTGTTCGTGCGCGCGGCGGACGGGCAGAGCGAGTACGTCGTGGACGCGCCGGACTCGCTCGAGGTGGCCGCGCTCGCGCGCACTCGACCGGCCGTCGCAAGCCGCGGAGCGCTCAATCTCGCGCTCGAAGATCTCTTCGCCCTGCCGTTTGCGGCGTCCGACGTTCGACGCTATCTGGAGCGGCCCGCCGGCGTAGTTCCCGTCGCAGCGCCGCGGGCGGAGCGGCCGAGCACCCGCAGCGGCGTGCGAACCGCTGCGGCGATCGTGGGACTCGCCGCGGCCGGCGCAGGTCTGGTGCTGAACGGGGTCGCGCTCGCCACCCATCTCGACGCTTCGAACGAGTCGCAGCTGCAAATGTGGGAAGCCAATCAGCGGGTCGTGAGCCTGAACCGCGCGTCCGTGGGCTGCTACGCCGTCGCGGCCGTCGCGGGCGGCATCTGGGCGTGGGCAACGTGGTGGCCGGAAGGTTCGGTGAGCGCAGCGCCCGTCGCAAGCTCGGACGCGCTCGCGCGCGGCTTCCAGGTCGACGTTCGGGGAAGCTTCTGATGCGCGCGAGTTCAGCGCTGACTCGACATTCGTCGAGCGCGTGAAATAAACACCATTTCACGCGCTCGGCCTTTGTCACATGCTGTGTGCTCCAACTGGGAGGCGTCGATTGCCATGGAACACACGACGACCGGCCTCGCCTGGCCGAGGTGCGTTTTGGCCTGCGTCATTTTCGCCGTTCTCGGCTGCGCGGACCGCGGCCCCGACCCGACGCCGGCGACGGGAGCTCTCGAGCTTCGTACGGCCAACAGGGAGTATCGGCTCACGGGCGTTCTCGAGCTCGTGCGGCTGGGTTTGCCGGAACACTCGACTTCGGTCGTGCT
>DASXWF010000906.1:0-4880 GCA_036503835.1 Polyangiaceae bacterium
CGCGCGCGCCGAGCTCGGCGTCACACGCCCGGGCGCTCGACTTCCGCGCGGCGGCGCGCTCGGCGACCTCGATCGCCGCCGCCGCGCGCGCTTCGCCGTCTTCGTCACTCGCTGACCGTCCGGTGCGAGTCGAGCCAGGCCTGGAGCACCACCGCAGCGGCAGCGCTGTCGATGCGCTCGCGCGCCTTGCGATCGTCGAGACCGCCGTCGCGCAGGCGGCTGCGCGCCTCACGCGTCGAGAGCCACTCGTCATGGAGCTCCACGGGCAGCCCCGTCCGTGTCCCGAGCAGCGCGGCGAAGCGGCGTGCGCGCCGAGCCGAGACGCCCTCCTCCCCGTTCAGCGAACGGGGCAGGCCTACCACGAAGAGCTCGATCCGCTCGGCGCTCGCGAGGGCGGCCAGCGCCTCGACCGCGCGGCGTGGATCCCGGCCGTCCACGTGGGGTCGCGGGTGGGCCAGGAGGCCGAGCTCGTCCGCCACCGCCACGCCGACGCGTACCTTGCCGACATCGACGCCGAGAGCTCGCACGGCGGATGGCGATAGCACCTTCTGACGAGAGCTGCTAACAGCGGGGCCCGACCGAGTCGCCCGATGACCCTCCGCGCCGTCAAAGGCATGAACGACATCCTCCCGGACGAGATCGGGCGCTGGCACGAGCTCGAGGGGGTCGTGCGCCGCCGGCTCGAGCTCGCCGCGTATCGCGAGATCCGGACGCCGGTTCTGGAACCGACCGAGCTCTTCGTGCGCTCCATCGGCGAGGCGACCGAGATCGTCGAAAAGCAGATGTTCGTGCTCGAACGCGGCGACGAGTCGCTGGCGCTCCGCCCCGAGGGCACGGCGGGCGTGGCGCGCGCTTACCTGCAGGGTTCGCTCCATGCGCGCGAGCCCGTGAGCCGCCTCTACTACCTCGGTCCGATGTTCCGAGCGGAGCGGCCGCAGCGCGGGCGCTACCGGCAGTTCTGGCAGGCAGGCGCCGAGATCTACGGCGACCCGGGCCCGAGCTCCGACGCCGAGATGATCGACATGCTCGTCGGCATGTTGCAGGAGCTCGGCATCCCCGAGCTGCGCGTGCTCGTGAACTCGCTCGGCAGCGCGGACACCCGGGTGCGCTACCGCGAGGCGCTGAAGGCCCACCTCCTGCCGAAGGCCGACAAGCTCAGCGAGCACGCCAGGAAGCGCTTGGAGGACAACCCCCTGCGCATCCTCGACTCCAAGAACCCGAGTGACCTCGAAGCCCTCGCCGGAGCGCCCTCGATCCAGGACCTGCTCGGCCCCGAGGATCTCGCCCACTTCGAGGGCCTGAAGCGCGCCCTCGCGGCGCTCGGTACCCCGTTCGAGGTCAGCCCGGGACTGGTGCGTGGCCTCGACTACTACACGCGCACCCTCTTCGAGATCCAGTCGTCCGCCGGGGAGATGGGCTCCCAGAACGCTTTGCTCGGCGGCGGCCGTTACGACGGCATGGTGCGCGAGCTCGGGGGTCCCGACATCCCCGCGATCGGCTTTGCCATGGGGCTCGAGCGCATGCTGCTCGCCATGCCCGCCCGGCCCCCGGCGCCGGTAGCGCGCTGTTTCATCGCTCCCCTCGGGCCGGCGGCGATGGACCGGGCGCTCGTGCTCGCCCGTGAGCTCAGGAACGCCGGAATCCCGAGTGAGGCCGACACGCGCGGGGGCTCCTTGAAAAGCCTGCTCCGCCGCGCCGACGGCACGGCCTCGCGCCTTTGCATCGTCCTGGGAGAGGCCGAGCTCGCTCGAGGCGTCGTGGCGCTGAAGGATCTCGCGGCCCGCACCCAGGAAGAGGTGCCGCAGGCCGAGCTCGTCGCGCGGGTTCGGGCCGTGCTCGCGACGCCGCCCGCGCCGTCCGGAGGCACCGCTTGAAGTTCGTGCGCGCCCTTGCCGCAGGCTGCCTCGCCGCGCTCTTCACCGTTTGGACCCCCCGGGCTTCGGCCCAGGACCCGATGGGTCCCGGCCTGATGCCCGGTTTCGGCGGCCCCGGTCAGGGCCAGGGCCAGCAGCAAAAACCGAAGCAAGACCCGAGCATGCCGGAGACCCACGCCGCCACCGGCGCGGGCGACACGGTCGTCGCTCCCGGCGGCGAGCCCTCCCTGCCCGACGAGCCGCTCAAGCTCAAGCCGAGCACCGCCGCGCGCGTCGGCAGCGATCTCGATCCCGACTCCGAGGAGCAAGGTCGCTCCAACAAGACCACCCGCAGGTTCTACGGGCTCTACTACGAGGAGACGAGCGGCAAGTATCAGTTCCAGCTCGCCTTCCCGGTCTGGGCCGAACGCAATCAGCCCTCGCGGACCGATCCGCTCCGGAACGACCGCGCCTCGCTCTACGGCCCGCTCTACTACAACCGCCGCAGCGCCGAGCGCTCCGACGACGTCCTGTTCCCGCTCTTCTGGAACATGATCGACGAGCGCGCGAAGAGCCGCACCACCATCGTCGGTCCCGTCGTCAACCGCGTCGCGCCGGACGAGAACGACAACTGGCTCGCGCCGCTCTATTTCACCGGCAAGCGGAAGAACGGCGGCTACACGCTGATCCCCCCGCTCCTCACCTACAAGAACACCGACGGGCGCGGCGGCTTCAACCTGATCGGCCCGATGTTCTGCTCCTGGCAGGGCGGCGGCAACTGCGACACCCGCACGGCGCAGGACATCGACTTCGGCGTCGCGCCCCTCTACTTCTACGGGCAGAACGCCGAGGTCAAATACGAGGTCATCCCGCCGCTCCTCCACTACTACCGTTACAACGACCGCAGCCTGTCGTGGCTCAACGTGTGGGGCCCCTATTACCGGGAGCACACGCAGAAGCGCGACATGCTCCACCTCTTGCCGCTCTACTACAGCATCGACGGCAAGAACGAGCACCACACCACGGTCTTGCCGTTCTTCCACTACGGCTACTCGGGGAAATCGTGGCTCCTCGCGAACCCCCTCTTCGTCGCGGGCCGCGGCGACAAGGGTGAGAGCACGTTCGCGACGTACCTCTACGCCCGCTATCGCGGTCGCACCTCGCTCGACATGGTCACGCCGCTCTACTGGCGTTATCAGGATCCCGACATCGACCTCGACCAGCACATCTTCTTCCCCTTCCTCTACACGCGCCACAGCCCGCGCGAGTCCACCTTTGCGCTCTTTCCGCTGTTCGCTCACAGCGAGCGCTTCGGCATCAGCGAGACCACGTTCATCACGCCGCTCTTCCAGCACACGACCGATCTGCGCGGCTGGTCCACGAACCTCCACCCCATCCTCTACCTCGGCCGCGACGCCACCAGCACGCACACCGTGCTCGCGCCGATCCTCTTCGACTTCGCAGGTCCTGAGTCCCGCTCGACCGTCGTCTTCCCCGCCTACTGGCGGTTCGCCAAGGACAACGAGCTCTCCCAACTCGTCGGAAACGTATATTACCACGAGGCGCGAACCTCCGCCGGGCGCGACTGGGAGGTGCACATTTTCCCGGCCTTCAGCTACGGCGAGACGCCCGACGGGCACTGGTGGAACGTGCTCTACGGGCTTGCGGGATACTCGAGGCGTGGGAGCCTTGTGAAGGTGCGCACACTGTGGATTCCGATCACGGTGAGCGGCACCGAACAGGAATGACCGCACCGACGAGTCAGCGATCCAGCGAGCGGCGCTACCGAGCGGGGGTGCTGGGCGGTTCTGGGTTCGCCGGCGCCGAGCTCGTCCGAAGGCTCCTCTACCACCCGCACGTCGAGCTCGTGAGAGTGTGCGCCGCGGACCACGTAGGCGAACCGATCGGCGCCGCGCTGCCGCACCTCGAGGGGCTCACGAACCTGGTCTTCGAGAACCCTCCGCCACAGAAGGCGGTGGAAGGGCTCGACATCGTCTTGATGGGGCTCCCGCACGGAGCGAGCATCGAGATCGTCGAGCAGGTGGCGAACACGGACGTGCGCGTCATCGACATGTCCGGCGCGTTCCGGCTCAAGGACCTCGCGGCCTACGAGCGTTTCTACGGCGGTCCGCACGCTCGGCCGGCCCTGCTCGAGCGCTTCGTCTACGGCTTGCCGGAGCTCGAGCGCGAGCGCATCCAGAACGCCCGCTTCGTTTCGTCGCCGGGCTGTTTCGCGACCAGCATCGAGCTCGCGCTCCTGCCCTTCGCCAGGGCAGGTTTGCTCACCGGCAACGTCGAGGTGGTGGGCGTCACCGGCTCGAGCGGCAGCGGCGTGACCCCGAGCCCCACCACCCATCACCCGACGCGCGCCGTTAACCTCCGGACCTACCGGCCACTCGCGCACCAGCACGCTCCGGAAATCGAAGCCGCGCTCACGAGCGCAGGCGCGACCCAGCTGCGGCTGAACTTCGTGCCCGTCTCCGCGCCGCTCGCGCGCGGCATCTTCGCCACCGCGTTCTTCCGCGTGCCCGCCTCGGTCTCGCCGGAGACGCTCGCGAAGCTTCCGCGCGAAGCCTACGCGAAGGAGCGCTTCGTGCGCGTCCCCCAGAACCGCCTGCCGGAGGTGGTCGCCGTGGCCGGCTCGAACTACGCCGAGGTCGGCGTCGTCGTCGCCCCTGAGCAGGACGGCACGCGCCTGGTCACGGCCTTCGCCGCGCTCGACAACCTCGTGAAGGGCGGCGCTGGCCAGGCCATCCAGAACATGAACCTGATGCTCGGCGTGCCGGAAGCGACGGGGCTCGAGGATCCGGGCGGGTATCCGTAGGCCCGCGCGCCGTCCCGGCTCACTCCCGAATCACGACCGTCGTCCCCTCGCCCATCTCCGAGCCGACGTTGATGCCGTGCCACCCGTCGGGTGTCGGGGGATCCGTCCAGCGAAACACGACGCGCGCGTCGATCGGCGAGAGATTCACGCAGCCGTGGCTGCGCGGGACGCCGAACACGTCGTGCCAGTACGCGCCGTGGAGC
>DASXWF010000907.1:0-15663 GCA_036503835.1 Polyangiaceae bacterium
TCTTCTTGGCCGCGGCGGAAGGATCGGGCGGCGCTTCGATTTCGAGGGTGAGCAGGCGGGGGTCGAAGACGACGTGGGCGTCTTCGCTGCCGCGATTGACGACGACGAAGGCCCAGGTCGCGCTCGGGCCGACTTCGACGACTTCGAAGCGCAGGCCGTGCGTGCCTTCGGTGTTCGGGGCGGCGGCGCCCGTGCGGTCGAGGGCTTTCTGGACCAGGCGCGGATCGGGAAGGCGCGGTTTCTCCTCGGGCTCTTCGGGCGCGGCGCCTCCCGCTCCGCCAGCGGCTTCCTCGGGCGGTTGCGCGCTCCCGACGGCGGCGGGCTCGGGTGTTTCAGGGCGCTTCTTGTCTCCGCCACAATGGGCAAGGCCGAAAAGGCCGAGGGCCGAACCGGCGAACAGCGCTACCCGCACGTGCATTGCGACGGGCGGCGTAGCACGGGGTGCCCGAGGGCCAAAGTCCGCTCGCGGAGCGCCCGTTCGAGGCCGGCCGCTCGGTTCCCCGTCCCTGTACTAAGGTCCCGCGCGTGGAGATCCGCGGCCTGTACCCGATTGTCGATGTGGAGACGCTGCGGGCGCGCGGGCTTCCGATCGTGGAGTTTGCCGATGCCGTGCTGGCCGCGCGACCGCGGCTGTTGCAGCTCCGCGCCAAGGCGAGCGGGGCGCGCGAGACGCTCGAGCTGCTTCGGGCGCTGAAACCGCGCTGCGCGGCGGCGGGGGCGCTGCTGTTCGCGAACGATCGGCCGGATCTCGCGGTGCTCGCGGGCGCAGACGGAGTGCACGTGGGACAGGGCGATCTGTCGCTCTCGGACGTGCGCGCGTTCGCTCCGCAGCTGGCGGTCGGTGTTTCGACGCACGGCGTGGATGAGCTGGAAGCGGCGCTCGCCGGGCGACCCGCGTACGTGGCGTTCGGTCCGGTGTTTGGAACGCTGAGCAAGCGCAACCCGGAACCGACGGTCGGGAGCGTGGGTCTCGCGGAGGCGGGAGCACGCGCGCGCCGCGCGGGAGTGCCGCTCGTCGCCATCGGCGGGATCGATCTCGAGCGGGCGCCGAGCGTCGCGGAGCATGCGGCGGCGGCCGCGGTGATCGGTGCGCTCGTCCCCCCGGCGGGTGCGGGAATGTTCGAGGCAGCGCGGGAGCGGGCGCTCGCCTTGCAGGCGGCGCTCGGCGCAGGCTGAGGTCAGGCGGACCGCGAAGGTCGAGTCAGAGCGCCCGCAACTTCACGACCATGGCCTCGAGCGCGAGCGCCGGTTGGACGTTCTTTTCGACTTCGTCGAGGGTCTTTCGCACGAGATCGTATTGCAGGGCGCGGCGCTCGGCCGCCGCAACGTCGCTGCCCAGGACGGCGCGCGCCTCGGCTGCGAGCGCCTGCGCGAGGAACGCGAGCTGCGAGCGCAGGCCGTCCCGATCGCGCTTCTGACCTTCGGCGAGCTTCAAGCCGGCGGTGAGGTCGGGCGCGGTGATCGCCTCGAGCGCCGCCGTGACGAACGCTTCGCGCTCGGCCCTGGCGTCCGGATCGACGAGCTCGAGCGCGACGGACATGCTGCCCTGCGCGAGCGGCGCGACGCTCGGATCGGCGCCGCGCCGCGCGAGGAGCTCGGCGACGATGGAGTCCGACAACGGCGCGAAGCGCACCGGCAAGGAACGCGAACGGATCGTATCGAGCAGGCGGCTCGGGCGGCTGGTGAGCAGGATGAAGTGCGTGCCGGCGTGCGGCTCTTCGAGCGTCTTCAAGAGGGCGTTCGCGGCCTGGACCGTGATTTCGTCCGCCTCGCGCACGATGAAGACGAGGGCTCGGCCTTCGTGCGGAGGGAACCCGGCGCGGGTGAGCACGACCCTGCGCACCTGTTCGATGCCGATGCCGGTGGCTTCCGAGGCGCCGGAGCCGAGCACGCTGCGATACAGACCTTTCTCGAGCAGGACGACGTCGGGATGGAGGGGAACGTGCGGCGGCTCTTCGGACAGCGTCCCGGCGCGCTTGCAGGCGCTGCACTCTCCGCAGCCTTCGCCCTGGGCGCGCTCGCACACCAGCGCTCGGGCGAGCTCGAACGCAGCGAGCTCCTTGCCGACGCCCGGCGGACCCTCGAAGCGGTACGCGTGGTGGACGCGTCCGGAGGACAGCGCGTGCCGGAGCGTCGCGAGGGCGGGTGCTTGGCCGAGGATGGTCGAGAAGGACAGGGCGCCCGGGGAGTAGCATTCCCCGGCCGGGTCGAAAACGGGGCAGGCTGCCGCCGCTCGGGCGGGCGGCCGTGAGCCGGTCGTGCACGAGCTCCGGGACTCTGATACTCGGGAGGGGCACATGCTCGATCTCACGGCGCTTCTTCGTCCCGAGCTCGCCGAGGCCAAGGCGTACCTGCCGACGCAGGGCAGCTTCCGCGTGCGGCTCGACGCCAACGAGGCCCCCCCGCTCTTTCCGGACTCCGTGCGCGCCCGCCTCGCCCAGGAGTTCGCGAGCGTGGCGCTCGAGCGCTACCCCGACGCGACGGCAGCCGCGCTGCGCCAGGCGGTCGCCGCTCGCCTGGGCGTGGAGCCGCAAGAGGTGCTGCTCGGCGTGGGCAGCGACGAGGTGATCGGCCTCTTGCTCGGCGCGCTCGGGCAGCCGCGCGGAAGCGAGGCGCCCGTCGTGCTGACGACGAGCCCGACGTTCGTGATGTACCGGATGAGCGCGCGCCTGCGCGGGCAGCGCGTGCTCGAGGTGCCGCTCGACGCCGAGTGGGATCTCGCGGTGGACGCGCTGCTCAAGGCCGCCGAGTTGGCGCCGCCCGCCGTCGTCTTCATCGCGAGCCCGAACAATCCGACGGGTACGGTGGCGGGCAGCGGGCGCCTGGAGCGGCTGATCGAGGCGTTGCCGCGTTCGATCGTGGTCGTGGACGAGGCGTACGTCGACTACGCGGACCGCGATCGGCTCGATCTGTTTCGCCGCTACGAGAACGTGGTCGTGCTGCGAACGCTCTCGAAAATCGGATTCGCTTCGCTTCGCGTCGGATGGCTCGTCGGCAGGGCTCCGCTGATCCAGGAGCTCGACAAGCTGCGGTTTCCCTACAACCTGAACGGTATTTCACAGGCGCTGGCGCGCGTGGTGCTCACGGAGCTCTGGGACGAAGTGCGCGCCGTCACGCGAGCCGTCGTCGCCGAGCGCGCCCGCCTCGCCCGCGAGCTCGCCGCGCTGCCGGGGCTCGCCGTGACGCCCCCCCAGGCCAATTTCCTGTGGGTGAAGAGCGAGCGACCGGCAGCGGAGCTGTTCCAGGCGCTCGGCGAGCGCGGGATCCTGGTGCGGAGCTTTCACTCGAGCGGCGGGCGCCTCGCCCACCAGCTCCGGATCACGGTGGGTACGCCGGCGGAAAACGACGAGCTCGTGAGCGCCTGGCGCGAGATCGGCTGATGTCGCCGGCGAGGAGCAGCGTTGCCTGCGGGCTCCTGTCGCTGGCGCTCGCGGGTTGCTTCGGCCGCGGCAGCGTCACGCGCGCGGTCGACGGCCAGGTGCGGGAAGGGCGCGCCATCGACGAGGCGGCGTACGCGTCGTACCTGAGGGCCGCATTTCTCGAATCCACGGGCCAGCGAGAGCTGGCGCTCGAGGAGCTCGAGCGGGCGCTCGATTGGGATCCGGTGAGCCCCGAGATCCTGACGCGCATCGGCGAGCTCCGCTGCGGCACGAATCTGGCTGCGAATGCCGCGGGGCCGGCCCCGGACGCCGCGCACGCGGGGCTCGTCGCCTTTTCGCGCGCGCTCGGGCTCGACGACACGTACGGCCCCGCCTGGCTCGGCCGCGCGCGCTGCCTCGAACGCTCGGGGCGGCGTGACGAGGCGCTCGTCGCCGCGGAGCGCGCCGTGTACTACGACCCCCTGCGCATCGAGACCACGACCACGACGGCGCGGCTGCTGTTCGCACTCGACCGTCCGAACGAAGCCTGGACGTGGCTCGACGCGCGCGTCCTGCTCGAGCCCGGTTCGGTCGACGCCGAGCGCGCGCGGCTCGCGGCAGCTCGAGCCCACAACGACGCCCCACGCGTGGCGCGCTCCGAGCGCGCGCTCGGCGCCCTCGGGCGGCTGGCTACTCCCGGCTCGCGGACGCGGCTCGAGCAGGCGATCGCGGCGGGCGATCTGTCCGCGGCGCGCGCGCGAGCCATGGAGCTCCGAATCTCGAGCACGGAGCTCGCGCTCTTCGCGGTGAAGCGCGCGCCCGCGCTCGCGTTCGAGCAGGCGCTCTCGGTGCTGCGCGCCGATCCGAGCGACACGTCCGCCTGGGTTGCCGCGATCGCGGCGGCCGATCTGCTGGGCGACGATCAACGCTTCGCGGACGCGCTCGACGAGCTCGCGGCGGACCCACTGCCGCCCTCGCCCGAGGCGCTCGAGCTGCTCGCCCGGCTCATCTCGAGGAGGGCCGGCAAGGACGCCGAGGCCGCGTTCGCGCGCGCACTCTCGCCCCACTGACGCGCGCGCCGAGGAGGTGGTAAACTCCTGCGATCTTGGGTGAGTCGAGCGGCAAGGTGAACGCGCTGTCCGAGGCATTCCGGGAGCGCTTCCAGCGTCAGCCCGAGATCTTCTCGGCGCCGGGCCGCGTGAACCTGATCGGCGAGCACACCGACTACAACGGGGGGCTGGTCTTGCCGATGGCGATCGGCGAGCGCACGCGGGTCGCCGCGGCGGCGCGCAGCGATCGCGTGGTGCGCGCGTATTCGCAGACGCTGCGCAAGGATCGCACCTTCTCGCTCGACGATCCCTGGAAACGCCGGGGCAAGTGGCTCGACTACGTCGAGGGCGTCGCGCGCGTGCTCGGTGAGCGGGGCGTTCCCGTAGCCGGCGCCGATCTCTACATCAGCTCCGACGTGCCCCCCGGCGCCGGCCTCTCGTCGTCCGCCGCGCTCGAGCTCGCGGTGGGCCTCGCGCTCACGACGCTCGCCAAGACCCCGCTCTCGCCCCGCGATCTCGCCGCCGTCGGGCAGCGCGTCGAGCACGAGTACATCGGCGCCGAGACCGGGATCATGGATCAGCTGGTGAGCGCGCTCGGCCGCCAGGGTCACGCTCTGCTCATCGATTGCCGGTCGCGGGAAATCTCGGAGATTCCGATCCCGGAGCTCGGGGCGAAGTTCGTCGTCTGCGACACGCGCGTGCGCCACGCGCTCGCGAACTCCGAGTACAACAAGCGCCGCGCCGAGTGCCAGGAGGCCGTGGAGCTGCTGCGGCGCTCCGGCTTCGCGCTCGAGAGCCTCCGCGACGTGACGGTCGAGCGGCTCGACGAGGCGCTGCGCTTGCTGCCCGATCCGCTGTCGCGGCGCGTTCGCCACGTGGTGCGCGAAAACGCGCGCACGAGCGCGGCCGTGGACGCGCTTTCCCGCCGCCACCTCGTGGGGCTCGGGCGCCTGCTCACGGGGTCGCACGCGTCCTTGCGCGACGACTACGAGGTGAGCTGTCCCGAGCTCGATCACGTGGTCGACAGCGCCCTGCAGCAGAAGGGCGTGCTCGGCGCGCGCATGACGGGAGGAGGGTTCGGCGGCTCCGCGCTGCTGCTGGTGCAGGCGGCGGCGGTCGATCGCGTAGAGGAGGCGGTCTTCGCGAGCTTCCACGCCAAGTTCAAGAGCGAGCCCGCGTTCTCCGTGAAGGAGGCGGGCGACGGCATGCGCAAGGAAATCCTCGCGCGAGCCTGAGCTCGCCGCGACGCGCCGGCCCTCGGCTCACTGCACGGGCGGCAGGCTCGGCGCGCTGAACGGGTGCGCGCTGGAACCGTCCACCTGGACCGAGTGCCAGCCGGGCAGCGGCTCGGGCACGAGGATCGACGCGGCGTCCAGATCCGAAACCCGCGTGCGATACACGATCGCGCGCTCGATCACGCTGCCCTGAACGTCGCGGATGTCCGCGAGCTCGGGCGCCCCGTCCGGAGCGGTGAGCTCGTCGATCGGCCGGCCCCAGCGCGGACCCGCCGGGTCGACCAGGAGCACGCGGAAGTACCCGAGCACGTCGGGGTTCACGCGGATCTTGGCCCCGTTCACCTGCTGCACGCGCGTGAAGATGCCGTCGAACGTGTAGTCGCTGATCCAGGTGTCGTTGCAGTAGCCCATCATGTCCGTGATGCCGTCGGGATCGATGAGCTCGGCGGAGCGCTGGTCGTAGCCCCAGACGCCGATGTTGCCGCCGTCGTACGGATAGTTGCGGTCGACGCCGCTGATGGAGCTGCCTTGCGGGACGCAGGGCGCGTGCTCGCGACCGTGGTTGTGGCCGATCTCGTGCGCCATCGCCCCCGGTGACGCGTCCCCGGGAAACCCGATACCCATCGAGACGCGCCGCGACGAATCCTGGAGCTGGGGCACGAAGCCGATGCCCGCCGTACAGCCGCCGCCGCAGAACTCGCGGAACGTCTCGGTCGGCTGGATGAGGCCGTAGTAGTAGACTTCGGGATCCGGCTGGTCGCTCTGGCGCTTGGAGCGCACCGCGTCGAGCGTGCCGTTCCAATCGACCGGGTAGCCAGCCGTGATGCCGCCGCCGACCTCCATCTCGACGGCTTCGACCGGATAGATCGCGTGGAGCAGCTCGCGGTACGGCTCGAGCGCCGACTCGGAGGTGTCGGGCGAGCGCGAGTTCGAGGTGATGGGGATGATGGTGACGCGGAGCGAGCCTGTCGCGATCACTCCGAGCGAGGCGTCTTCCGCGGCCGGGAAGCGCGCCCCCGTGGCCTCGCCGCTCGGCGGCGTGCCGCATTCCACGAGCTCGACGGAGTAGCGCGTATCGGCCTTGATCTGCGCGGCCGGCGCCGTCACCTGGAAGGTCGTCCCCGGATCGTCCTCGCTGCTCGCGCGGCTGATGTTCTTCTTCGCGAAGAACTCCTGGCTGGCGCTGCCGTTCACGAGCGTGACGCGCGCCGAAAGCTCGCGCGCCGTCGCGCCCGAACCCGGGGTCACGAAGATGCGGAAGACCGTGTTCCTGCCGGCCGCGAGCGACGTGTTGCGAGCCGAGCCCGCGAGCTCCTCGCCGTCCTCCATGATGTTGACCGCGACGGTCTGGAACGCGTCGATGCGCGAGAGGGTCACGTTGCGCGCCAGCGTGTCGGTGCAGCCGTCCGTGCCCACGCCGCCGGAGCCGCCCGTACCCGCCGTGGCTCCGCCCGTGCCGCCGCCGCCGACGGGGGTCGTCCCGCCGAGGCCCGCCGCTCCGCCTGTTCCACCGCCCAATCCGCCCGCTCCACCGCCGCCCGCGCCGGCGATCATGCCGGAGCTCCCCGCGACCGCCGATCCACCTGCGCCGCCGCCGCCGAACGATCCGCCCTGGCCGCCGGCGCTCGTACCGCCAATCGCTCCGCCGGCTCCGCCGGCTCCGCCTCCGGTCGTTCCCGCAAAGGCTCCGGCGCTGCCGGCGGCCCCGCTCATCCCGGCGTTCAGCTGCCCGGATGCGCCGGCTGTTCCGGCGCTTCCCGAGCGCCCGCCCGACAACACGGAGCCCGTGGTGCCGCCGTCGTTGTCCCGCGTTTGATCACGCCCGTCGATCTCGCCCGAACAGCCGAGCACGGCCATCGGGACGCAGAGCAACACCCCACCCAGCGCACGTTCGGCCGCCTGCGAGAGTCGTGAACTCGCCATCACCCCACGCATTCTAACCTCAGCGAAACCGGATCGAAACGCCGATTGTCGAGACACGCCCGTCGACATGAGGAGTCAGTCGCCCAAGAGCGCGTAATTCGGTCAGCTTATTTCGGCTGCGATTCCGTTCTTGGTGCTGATTTCTGCGGGGAACGCAACGACGCAGACGGCGCCGCGGCAGCACGAGCTCCGGCGCTCGACGCCGCTGAGGGCGCCGCCGCCGAAGGAGCGCCTGCATCGGCGAGCGCGCGCGCCTTCTCGTACGCGGCGCGGTCGAACGGAATCTCGAGCACGAGCTCTTCACTCGGCTTGTCGGCGACGACGGTGATCTTGCGCTCCACGCTCACCTGCGTTTGAGGCAAGAGCGCGGAGACCGTGACGGGGCCCGCAGGGATCCCCCGAATCTCGAAGGTCCCGTCGAGGCCGGTGACGGCGTGCGTGCTGTACCGGAGCACGAGCACCTCCGCCGTCATGAAGAGCTTCAGATTGTCGACCACCTGATAGCCGCCGGGACGCGTGGGATAGAGATGACTCGCCGCGCCGCCACCCGGAGTCGCGATCAGCTGCGGCTGCCCGCGCTCGCCGATGAGCTCGGGAATGTAGGCTTCGCGATCGCCGCTCACGATGTCGATGCGCTGACCGAAGGTGAGCACGAACGTGCGCGTACCCCAGAAGCAGCCTTCGGCTTTCACGTCCACCGTCGGCTCGGTCTCGGGCACGTAGCCCTTGTACCCCGTGACCGCGACGAGCACGTCGGCGAGCGCGCGGTTCGGGCCTTCGCGAAAGAGCTTACCGTACGCTTCGCGGCCCTTGCCGCACTGCTCCGGAATCTGCGCGAGCACTTCCGGTTGCTCGGGGGGGGCGTCGCCGGTCGCGACGACGCGGCCGCGCACGCTGCCGGCGGGACCCGCGTAGGCCTTCACGCCGTCGGGATTGACGATCGAGCTGACGACGCCGGGCGCCGGAAAACCGGACGCGACCGGAGCCGGCAGCGCCGCTGCGCTCGCCGACGCGGCGCTCTCGTGCTTCGAGGCTCGGCGCGGACAGCCGGTGGCGACGAGCGCGGCGAGGGCGGCACCCCAGGCGAGGCGTGCGCTCACTCGCAGCGGCGTCATGGGCGGAGCAGCGTGGCCGCCGCGGCCACCTCGAGCGAGGTACCCGGCAAGAGGCCGAGCACGAGCACCAGCAGCGCCGCGAGCGCGAGCGCCGTCGCGACGTACCCCGAGCTCATCGGCTTGGCGATGGGCGCGCCCGGCTCCGGCTCGCGCATGTACATGAAGACCAGCACGCGCAAGTAGTAGTACGCGCCGATCACGCTGTTCAGGAGGCCGACCACGGCGAGCCCGTAGAGGTTCGCGTCGATGGCGGCGCTGAAGACGTACAGCTTGCCGAAAAAGCCGGCCGTGGGCGGCGCGCCCGCGAGCGAGAGCAAGAACAGCGAGAAGGCGAGCGCCGCCGCGGGGTGACGCTTGCCGATGCCGGCGAGGTCCGAATACGAAACGGCCTCGGCGCCGCGGCTCCCGCAGAGGATGAGCGCGCCGAAAGCGCCGGCCGTCGAGACCGTATACGCGAGCAGGTAGAAAAGAACGCTCGAGGTGCCCTGTTCGCTGGCGGGCGCGGCCACGACGCCGACCAGCGCGTAGCCTGCGTGCGCGATCGACGAGTAGGCGAGCATGCGCTTGACCGACTGCTGCCGGCCCGCGATCAGGTTCGCGACCGTCATCGACAGGATCGCGAGCACGCCGAGCGCGGGCGGCCAGCCGGCGCCCCAGCCCGAGAAGCGGTCGTCCGCGAAGGCCGTGAGCAACACGCGGAGCAGGATGGCGAAGGCGGCGCTCTTCACGGCGACCGCCATGAAGGTCGTGGTGGGGGTGGGCGCGCCCTCGTAGGCGTCCGGCGTCCACATGTGGAACGGCACGGCGCTCACCTTGAAGGCCAGCCCGACGAGCATCAGCACGACTCCGGCGACCGAGAGCGCGAGCGGGCCGCCGACGCCGCTGCCGATGCCGGCGAGCGAGCGGCCGATGCCGACCAGATCGGTGTGGCCGGTTCCGCCGTAGAGCAAGGCGCCGCCGAACAGCATCAGGGCGGCGGCGAAGCTGCCGAGCAGGAAGTACTTGAGCGCCGCTTCCACCGCGCGCGTGCTGCCGCGGCGCAGGCCGATCATGCAGTAGACGCCGAGCGACATCGTTTCGAGCGCCACGAACAGCGTGAGCAGATCGCCCGACGCGGCGAGCGCCATGGCGCCGACGGTCGAGAACAGGATCAGCGGGAAGAACTCGCCGCGATCGAGATCGTGCTCCGGCAGGTAACCGCCGGCGAGCAGCGCCGCGAGCGCGCCGCCCAGGCAGAGCGTGAAGCAGAGAAAGAGCGTGAAGCGATCGATCACGAGGTACGGCGCGAGCGCCGCCGTCCCCTCGAGCTTCTCCGGTCCCACCCACCAGAGCGCGAGGCTCACCAGCGAACCGGCGAAGAGCGTGACCGCGGCGCCGAGCGCGAGCTCCGCCGAGCGACCGGCGCCGGCGTCGACCACCGTGGACGCGGGGCCGCCCGCCACCTTCGCGGGCTCGCCGAAGGCCTCGGCCAGCATCAAGAGCAGCGCGCCGAGCGCGACGACCAGAAGCGGAGCCGCGGGAAGCAGAAGACTCACGGTTCACCTGCCTGTGCGGCGCGGGCCGGAGCCTGGGCCACGGCCCCGGGTTCGCCGGGTTTCTTCGGAGGTTCGGGGAAGCCGCGCTCGAGGGGTCCACCCTTGCGCGGCATGAGCTGGGCCTCCGTGGCGTCGCCGAGGTCGCGGAAGGCCCGCCGGCCCTCGAAGAAGCGATCGACCGTCGCCGTCGTGGACTCGCTCATGCGATCGAGGAACAGGCTCGGAAAGAACCCGATCACGAAGATCAGCGAGATCAGCGGGGCGAGCGCGAGGGTCTCGCGCACGTTGAGGTCGTTCAGGCGCCGGTTCTTGTCGTTCGTGATCGGGCCGAAGAACATCTTCTGGACCACGCTCAGCATGTACACCGCCGCGAGCACCACGCCGAACGCGGCGGCGATGCCCTGGCCGACGCCGATCTGCTTGCCGCCGACGCGCTGCAGCGTCGTCGACACGAAGCTCGACATCAGCACCATGAACTCGCCGACGAAGCCGTTCGTGCCGGGCACGCCGACGCTCGACATCGTGACGATGATGAACACGGCCGCGTAGATCGGCATCACCTTCGCGAGCCCGCCGAACTCCCGCACCAGGCGCGTGTGGCGGCGGTCGTAAATCACGCCGACGAGGAGGAACAGCGCCCCCGTGGAGACGCCGTGATTGAGCATCTGCAGCACGCTGCCCTGGATGCCGCCGTCGTTCGCCGCGGCCAGGCCGAGCATCACGAAGCCCATGTGCGCCACGGAGGAATACGCCACCAGGCGCTTCACGTCGTCCTGCTTCCAGGCGACCAGCGCGCCGTACAGAATGCCGCCGAACACCGCGAGCCCGCCCAGATTGGCGGCCTGCTCGCCCGCGGGACCCGGGAACAGCCCCATGCAGAAGCGCAGGTAACCGTAGGAACCGAGCTTCAGCATGATCGCCGCCAGCACGATCGAGCCGCCGGTCGGCGCCTGCACGTGCGCGTCCGGCAGCCAGGTGTGGAACGGGAACATCGGCACCTTGATCAGGAACGCCAAGGCGAAGCCGAAGAAGCAGAGAAACGCGGCCTGGCGCGGCAAGACCAGGCGGCTCAGCGCCATGTAGTCGAAGCTCGCGTAGCCGGCGAGCTTGGTGTGAGTGAACACCAGGTACAGGATCGCGGCCAGCATCAGCATGCTGCCCGTCATCGTGTAGAGGAAGAACTTGTACGCGGCCTTGATCTTCTCGACGCCGCCCCAGACGCCGATCATCACGATCATCGGCACCAGCATCAGCTCCCAGAACACGAAGAACAGGAACAGATCGAGCGAGACGAACGCGCCGAGCATCGCGCCGTGCAGGAGCAGGTACGCGAAGCAGAGGTCCTTCACGCGCGTGTGGATCGAGCCGAGCGAGACGTGCAGCGCGATCGGCGTCGTGAGCGTCGTGAGCAGCACGAGCCACAGGCTCAGGCCGTCGACCGCCACGTGGTAGCGGATGCCGAAGCTCGGGATCCACTCGACGATGTGCTGAAAATGCCAGCCGCGCGTCATCGGCACGGAGAGCAGGCCGAGCGACGCCAGGAAATCGACGGCGAGGATCCCGTAGGTGAAGCGCCGGAGCAGCACCGGCGACTGCCGCGGCAAGAACAGCAGCAGCGCCGCGCCGAGCAGCGGCACGAACACGATCACGTCGAGCAGGTGCTCCCACTCGACGGACGCCGCGGCGTCGGCGACCGTGCCCGGCGCGTCCGGCCACAGGCTCTTCACGAACAGCACGGTCAGCGCGGAGACCAGGCCGAGACCGAAGCGTTCGGGGAGCCCCTGACGACGCGGGATGGCCGCGGCGACCGCGAAGGCCAGGGCGTACGGCAGGATTTCGAAGAAAGACTGTGCGGCGCTCATTGGATTATTTCGTTCGGCGAGGCGCCGCGCGGAAACCCCGGCGGCGGGGGTGTCGGCTGCGCGGGACCACGCGGCTTGGGCGGGCGCCCCGTCGGAGTCTCCTCCCGGGGCTTGGGCCTTTGGACCGCTACCTCACGCGTGCTGGTGCGGCCGAAGGCGTTCCGCACCTCGAAGCGCACGTTGCGCGTCTGATCGGGGTCGAGCGCGAACGAGATCTCGCGCTTGCTGCCGAAGTTCTCGTTGTCCCACTTGCCGTCGCCGTTCTCGTCCCAACGGTACGCGTAGCCCGGGCCGGGCGTCGCCGCGACGCTGTAGGCGCCCTTCGCGTGGTCGCGCGTGATGCGCGCTTCCGCGTGCGGCGCGAAGAAGAACCAGCCGAGGCCGCCCAGGCCGAGCACCATCACGAGCGCGTAGGCCTGAACGCGGCCGGTCTGCGCGTAGCGCAGCACCGTGCCGCCGAGCGACACGACGAAGGCCGAGAAGCGCGCGATGATGCCGTCCACCACCCACTTGTCGACCCACACCGACAGCTCGGCGAGCGCGTCGACCGCGCCGATGAACGTCTCCTCGTAGAGCTCGTCGATGCGCCACTTGTCCTTGACGAGCTGGTGCAACCGAGGCCACGCCTGGGTGAAGGCGAGCGCCGGCTCGCCGCGCTGGAGCACGTACACCCAGTACGCGCCCCCCGCGCCCGCCGCGAAGGCGACCACGGCCGCCGCGATGAAGCCGACCTCCGCCATCTCCTTCTTTTGAACGGACTCGCGCGCGTGCTCGAAGACCGGCTCGAGCCAGTGATCGAAGGCGTGCAGGCCGAGGGGATGGGCGTTCAGGAAGCCGGCGACGATCGCCAGGCCACCGAGGATCGCGAGCGGCACCCACATCTGCCACGGAGACTCGTGCGGGACGGGTCCCTCGAGCGGCTTGCCGGGCTCGACGTGGTCGTGATGACCGTGGCCGTGCCCGTGCCCGGGGTCCTTCCACCTCTTCACGATCGTCCAGCCCTTGAACTCGCCGAAGAAGATGCCGATGAACAGGCGCGTCATGTAGAACGCCGTGAACACCGCGCCCGTGAGGCCGAGCACGTAGAGCACCGGGCCGCCCCACTCGGGCCAGCCGAGGAGCTTGGTCATGGCCTCGCCGCCCTGCGCCGTGCGGCCGGCGCTGATGGTCATGGATTCGAGCTTCACGCCGGAGGTGAAGGCCTCGACCAGGATCGCGTCCTTCGAGAAGAACCCGCTCGTGAGCGGCACGCCGACGATCGCGGCCCAGGAGGCGGCGAAGGTCCAGAACGTGATGGGCATGTATTTGCGCAGGCCGCCCATGTTGCTCATGTCCTGCGAGGCGTCCGAGTCGTGGATGCGCGCGTGCATCGCGTGAATCACGGACCCGGCCCCGAGGAACAGACACGCCTTGAAGAAGGCGTGCGTGATGACGTGGAAGAAGCCGGCCGTGAAGGCGCCGACGCCCGCGCCGAGGAACATGTAGCCGAGCTGGCTCACCGTGGAATAGGCGAGCACCTTCTTGATGTCCGTTTGCGCGAACGCGATCGTCGCGGCGAACACCGCCGTCAGGGCGCCGACGAACGCGACCGTGAACATCGCGATCGGGCTCAGCACGAACAGGAACGAGAGCCGGCACACGAGGTACACGCCGGCCGTCACCATCGTGGCCGCGTGGATGAGCGCGCTCACCGGCGTTGGACCCGCCATGGCGTCGGGCAGCCAGACGTAGAGCGGGAGCTGCGCGCTCTTGCCGGCGCAGCCGAGGAACAGCGCGAGGCCGACCAGGGTGGCCGGGCTCGCGTAGATCGGCTCTTTCAAGCCGATCCAGGGCACGGCCGGGAACACCTGCATCGCCGACTGGAGCAGCCGGTCGCGGCCTTCCTCGAGACCGTTCCAATCGAGCGCGCCGACGTAGGCGACGAGCAGGCCCATGGCGACGAGCAGGCCGAAGTCGCCGACGCGGTTCGCGATGAAGGCCTTCTTGCCGGCGGCCGCGTTCTTGCCGTCCTCGAACCAGAAGCCGATGAGGAGGTAGCTGCAGAGCCCCACGCCTTCCCAGCCGACGAACAGCACCGGCAGGCTGTTGCCGAGGATCAGCACCAGCATCGAGAAGATGAACAGGTTCAGGTACGCGAAGAACCGGTAGTAGCCGGCGTCTTCCTCCATGTACTTCCACGAGTACAGGTGGATGAGGAAGCCGACGCCCGTGACGACGAGCGCCATCACGCCGTTCAGCGCGTCGAAGGTCAGACCGACGCTCAGGCGGAACGTCCCGGCGTCACGAGGCGCCGACAGCTTCACCCACTCCCAGCCCTTCCAGGAGAAGCGAACGAGCTGCTCGCCGTGCTGCAGGTCGGCCAGCATCAGGAAACAGCAGAGCGACAGGATGAACGAGCCCGCGATGGCCGAGAGGCCCATCAGCGTCACGGCATCGCGCCCGAGCCGCTTGCCGAAGATGCCGTTCACCGCCGCGCCGATCAGCGGCAAGAGCACGATGAACGCGAGGAGCGTCAGATCGTTCTGGGGAAAAAGCGTCAGGAGCTGCTGCATCACTACTCCAGAAGCTAGAAAACCCGCGGAAGCGCAGCTTCCGCGCGAGTCGAGGCAAAAGTCTTGGAAGGCCAGATCTCGATCGACAATCGAGGCGAGGACTTCCGTGAATTTCCGGCGAGGCCGGCGAGCGCCGCTCTACGCGAAGCACGAACGCGAGACATATCCGAACGACTCCGGAGGAAGCTGGGGGTGGGCCAAGGCAAGCGCGACATGACTATTGCTTCAACTGATCCCCGTCGTCGCTGAAAATGCTGCCCTTCAACCGGTAGAAGGCGAGCACGATCGCGAGCCCGACCGCGGCTTCGGCGGCGGCGACGGCGATGATGAAGAAGGCGAACACCTGACCGCTCATGTTGGCCGGGTACTGGCGGTTGAAGGCCACGAGCAGCAGGTTCACGGCGTTCAGCATGAGCTCGATGCTCATGAGCTGGACCAGCGTGTTGCGCCGGACCAGAAAGCCTATCGCGCCGAGCACGAAGATCACGGACGCGAGCAGGACGTAGTGTTCGACGACGTTGCCGACGACTTGCATCAGGCGCGCTCCTTCAGGGGGTGAGTGGCGTCGCGCGGGTGGAGCGGACCGTGGAACAGCCGCTCCGTGGGACCGCGCTCGCCGAGCGACCTGCGCTTGCGCTCGGTGTGGGACGAGCGCGCGACCCCGATCGCGCCCACGACGGCGACGATGAGCAGCGCCGTCGTGAGCTCGAACGGCACGACGGCTTGCGTGAAGAGCTGCCGGCCCACGAGCTCGACGCTGCCGTGCTCGGGCGCCGCCGGCTGGAAGAGCGTGACCAGCGGGCGCGCCGTGAAGGTGAGGATCCCGCCGCCCACGAACAACACACCCGTGAAGATGCCCGCCAGCGTGCGCGAGAGCCGGCTTTTCGGCAGCCCCTGGGAGACGCCCGTCGCGTCCGGACCGAGCAGCATGATCACGAACACGAACAGGACGACGACGGCGCCCGCGTAGACGATGAGCTGAATCGCCGCCATGAACTCGGCGCTCAGCTTGAGGAACAGGCCGGCGATGCCG
>DASXWF010000908.1:0-2569 GCA_036503835.1 Polyangiaceae bacterium
GTCGAGGAGGGGGTTGAGGAGGTCTCGGTATTCGAGTTCTTCTTCGGGCGTGGCCCGCCCCCACGTGGGCGCCAAGATGCCGAGCCGGCGCGCGAGGCTGCGGCGTGCCGCCATTTTGAGGCGCATTTTCAAGACGGCGAGGAGGAAGACGGGGCAGCCGTTCATGTCGGCCGAGACGGCCGCGCGATCGTTTTGCCAGGTGTCGTCGAGGTCGGTTTCGGTACGCTGGAAGCGCGGGTCCGCAAAGGCTCGCGTTAAGGTGGCGAAGAAGCCGACTTGGCCGATGTGGTGTTCGGGATCCGCGAACTTGGCGAGGTGGCAGAGGTCGTGAAGGACGAAGTCGAGGCCGTCCGTGTGCGGGGACGGCGGTTTCGCGTCGGGCGCGAGGAGTGTGACGCAGCGCTCGCCTCGTGCTTGAAGCGCCAGGAGTTGTTCCGCGGTCAGCGGGGTTTGGTCGACGAGTACCGGAAAGCCCCCAGCAACGAGGGTGAGTCCGGTGTGCGCGAGTTCCGAGATTCCGGCGATCCGAAAGGTGCGGAAGGTGTCGAGGCACGCCGCGCTTTCTCGCGCAGGGTCTTCAGTCACGCCCTCCGGTGTTTCGCGCTGTCTCCGCGCCTGGCGCCAGGTGTGCGGCCGTCGCGCACGGACGTGCTCGAGGAGGTACCGTGCAATGCGTTCTGCGCGTTGTTCAGGTGTCATGCGCGGCGTTCAGCGGAATTCGAGGTCTACGGTGGGGAGGGCGTCGCCGAGTTCGCCGGGCTCGTCGCCGCGCGAATTCTGGTCGCCGAGGCCGAGTTGGCCATAGTCGTTCCAGCCCCAGCATTTGACGGTTTCTTCTTCGTGGATCACGGCGCAGACGTGGTAGCCGCCCGAGGTGACGTGGCGCGCCATGCGGCGGGTTCCGAGGTCGATGGGTTGGAGGTTGGGCATTTCTTCAGGGGCGTCGCCGATGCTGTCGGTGTGGCCCTGGCCGAGTTGGCCGTAGACGTTGTAGCCCCAACATTTGATTTTGCCGGTGCCGAGGCGCGCGCAGGTGTGAAAATCGCCGGCTACGATTTCGATCGCGTAGGCGCCGAGTTCGACGGTCGGGAGGGCCGCGCCCATTTCCCCGGGTTGGTCGCCGCGGTGTTCGATGTCGCCGAGGCCGAGTTGGCCGTAGCTGTTGGATCCCCAGCAGCGGACGCTGAGGTCTTGGAGGATCGCGCAGGTGTGGGTGCCGCCCGTCGCCACGCTCATGGCTACGTTGCCAGCGCCGAGGTCGACCTCGGGGAGGTTGTCGCCGAGTTCGCCGGGGGCGTCGCCACGACGGCGGGTGTCGCCCTGGCCGAGTTGGCCGTAGTCGTTGTTGCCGAAGCATTTGACCGCGCCGCTGTCGAGGATCGCGCAGGTGTGGGCGTAGCCGGCAGCCACGAAT
Source organism: Polyangiaceae bacterium (assembly GCA_036503835.1). Classification (GTDB taxonomy): domain Bacteria; phylum Myxococcota_A; class Polyangia; order Polyangiales; family Polyangiaceae; genus PMG-095. The sequence goes on from DASXWF010000908.1 coordinate 1,415, forward strand.
TCCGGGCGGCCACGGGTGCCGAGGTCGACGAAGGGAAGGGCGTCGTGCATTTCGCCGGGTTCGTCGCCGCGGAAGCGGGTGTCGCCGAGGCCGAGTTGGCCGGTGCCGTTGCCTCCCCAGCATTTCAAGTCACGGCCGCTGAAGATGGCGCAGTTGTGCGCGACGCCCGATGCGAGCTGGGTGACGTAGAGTCCCGTCGCTCCCGCTGTGCCGAGGTCGACGACGGGGAGGTTTTCGCCCATGGAGTCGGGGGTCGCTCCCCGGAACGCGGAGTCGCCGAGGCCAAGCTGGCCCGTGGAGTTTCCACCCCAACATTTGACTCCGCCGGACTCGAGTCTCACGCAGACGTGGTCGCCTCCCGCGTCGAGGAAGTCGATTCGCTCGCCGTCGCCAAGGTCGACGTCCGGGTAGGTCGAGCCGAGCTCGCCCGGTGCGTCGCCCCGGCCGCGGTCTTCACCGATGCCGAGTGAGCCGCTGCGGTTCCCTCCCCAGCATTTCGCGCGCCCGCTGTGTCCACGGCCACACGTGAAGAGGCTGCCCGCCGCGATGACGACGGGGAATTCCGGGTTGCCCGCCTCGCCCGCGGAGCCGGCCGTCACGCTCGAGCCGGATTGGCCGCCCGTTGCGATGGTGCCGCCCGTTGCGAAGTTGCCGCCCTTGGCGAAGCTGCCGCCCGTAGTGCGCGCGCCACCGTCACCGGGCGACCGTCCTCCGCTTCCGGAGTTTTCCGCGTCTTCCATCGGTGCCCAGAGTCCGGTGCGGGCGCACGCGAAGGTGAGCACAACGCAGGTGAGCGTGCGGAGCTCGCGGGCGTTCACGTCACCTCAGCCGACGATTTTCGCGCAGCGGGCGACGATTTCTTCGGAGGTGGCGTCACCGGCCGCAACGAGCCACCGCTCCGCCGCGGATGCAACGGTGCACATGCGCGCGTGGACGTGCGAGGGCACTCCCCAGAGTAGGACTTTGGTGTTCGGGGAGAGTTCTTCGGCGAGGGCCGCGAGCGTGAGGGGGCGGATGCTCGGGTGTTTGCCGTCGAGGACGACGACGCAACGCAGGTTGCCGAGCTCGGTGAGGCGCTGAAGGAGAGGGGCGGCGCCGGCGACAGGTTCCACCGCGGCTCGTAAGTCGAGCCAGGCCTGGAAGCCGCGGAGGAGT
>DASXWF010000909.1:0-7656 GCA_036503835.1 Polyangiaceae bacterium
CGAGCACGTCGCCCTCTGGACCTACGGCGGCTTCATCATCCTCGGCGCCTTCCTCGAGCACCGCCGATGCCGTTCAGCGTCAAACTCGAGTTCAAGGGGTACAAGGAATTCCTCCGAGACCTCGACCGCTTCAAGCGCTCCGCCGTCCCCTACGCCGTTCGAAACGGCCTGAACACGGCGGCCTTCGAGGCGCGCCGCGTCTGGCAAGGCAACATCCGCAGCAGCTTCACCCTCCGCAACAAGTTCACGGTCAACAGCATCCGGGTCGAGCAGGCCCGGGGTAGCAACCTCGCCACCATGCAATCGGTGGTCGGCTCCGTCGCCCCGTGGATGAAGGTCCAGGAGAGCGGCGGCACCGAGCGCGGGAAGAGCAAGCACAAGGTCATCCCGGCGCCCGGCGCGGCCGGCCTCCCCGCGGGCTCGAAGCGCACGAAGGCCGTCCGCCCCTCCCTTTACCTCGGGCGCATCCGAGCGGCGCGCCAGTCCGCCAGCCCCAAGAACCGCAACCTCGTCACCATGCTCATGGCCCGCAGGAAGGGCGAAGAGCACGTGATCCTCGACCGGAAGAACGGCGGGCAAGGCCTCTACCGGATCTCGGGCGGCCGTCAGAAGTTCACGGGCAAGCGCTTCCGACGCCAGAAGCTCCGCGTGCGCCTGCTCTACGACCTGTCCCGCTCCTCGGTGCGCGTCCCTCCCGAGCCCACGCTGCAACGCACGCTGAAGGCCGTGGAGCGGAAGATGCCGCACATCATGACGGCGTCGTTCCTGGAACAGCTGCGCAGGCACCACATTCTGGGTTATTGATGGCGGTCGTGTCCGACGCCACCACCGTCGCCACCCTGCTCCGCAACCGCTGCACCTACGACCGCGCGGAGGGCGCGCTCTACCGAAAGCTGGCTCCTGGGCTACCCGCCGGTCAGCGGCTCGGCTGCTTTTCGTCCAGCGGCAAGCGCCAGGCTGAGTTCGCCGGCAAGCGCTACCAGGTCGATGCCCTCGTCTGGTTGTGGGAGACGGGCGAGCTTCCCGGCGGCCCGCTCACCCACCTAAACCTCGACAACGGAGACGATCGCTTCGAGAACCTCGCTCTCGGGCGTCGTCGCCCGGCTCCGCGTGCCCGTCCGGCTCCCCAGCAAGGGCCGAAGCCCCCGCCCTTCCGCAAGCGCAAGACGCCCGAGGAGAAGGCGGCAACGGCGCGGGCCTACGTCGAGCAGCACCGGGATCTCTACAGGGCGGCAGGGGCACGAAGCCGCGCCAAGATGCGCGCCGAGCGCCCCCAGGAGTGGGTGCAGCTACTACAGCGCCAGAACGCAAGGCGAGCGGAGTGGAGCAAGACTCCAGCGGGCAGGCGCAGCGTCAAGGCTAGCCAGCACAAGCGCAGGGCGCGCACCCGCGGCGTCTCCCCTGGGCTGACGCGCGAGGAGTGGGTCACCATCTGCGAGCAGCATGCGAACGCCGATGGTGACGTGCTGTGTGCCTACTGCGGCAAGCCTTGCGACCCCACCGTTGACCATGTCGTGCCTCTGGTGAGGGGCGGCGTGCACGAGGCGAGCAACGTCGTACCAGCATGCCTGAGTTGCAACAGCAGCAAGGGCTCGAAGCTGCTGTCTGAGTGGAAGCGCTCAGAGTCGATACAGACGATCTAATAGCGTTTTTACGGGTCCTGTGGGCCAACGTGCCGTCCCCCGGGGTCCTACATTGCGACCGCCGTGAAAGAGGTCAGTCGCTCTCGAATCGATCTGTTGCTTTGTGTTGCTTTGTTGCTTTGTGAACGATGGCGAAGCGCAACACCGAAGCCCCGAAGCCGATCCCGGTCAGCTTCAGCGAGCTCGCTCGGCGCTCGGGCAAGAACCGCTCGTCGATCACCCGACTCGCGCAGGGTGCGCTCCGCGCGGCGGTGCTCGCCGATAGCCGGATCGATGTCGGTCACTCCGCGGTAGCGGCGTGGGCCCGGAAGCACGGGATCAACCCGCGGGCGTTGCTCGCAGGCGACCCCGTTGCCGAGGTCGCTCCCCGACCGCGCACCGACGAGAAGCCCAAGGCCGGCGCCAAGCGCCGACGGCGCGCCGACGACGGAGCGACGAGCCAGCCGGAAGGCGACGGCGGGGACGACGGCGAGCCGACCGAGGAGCTCCCCGAGCTCGACGCCGCGACGATCCACACCGTGAGGGATATGACCCTCGGGCAGGTCGAGCGTCGTTACAAGACCCAAACCCGCTTCAGCGGCGTGCTCAAGAACATCAAGACGTCCGAAGAGATCCGGTACAAGTTCCTCGACAACGAGGAGCAGGAGGGGCGGCTCATCCCGAGGGAGGCCGTTGCGAAGATCCTCTTCGGTGGGTTTGACGAGTTCTGCCGGACCCTGCTCGGCGACTTCCCGAAGACGCTGAACGCCCAGCTCTCCGCGTACGCGAAAGCGGACGAGCCGCCCGAGAAGGGTGAGACGTTTGCCCTCGACCTCATCGGAACCCGCATCCGCGCAGCAAAAGAGCGAATGCTCGAGCTCGTCGAAGCCCTATAGCCCTGGTTTTGAGCCGGGCTGGAAGGCCTGGTGTGCGGCGCACATCCGGAAGCTGAAGGATCGGCACGAGCCGCTCCTGCCGAGCTCGTGGGCCGAGCGCCGGCGCTACGTCCCGCCGCCGAGCCCGCGTCCCGGCCCGTACCGGTTCGAGCCCACCCCGTACTTCCGAGAGATAGTCGATTGCTTCAGCGTTGACTCGCACGTTCGCGAGGTGACGTTGATGAAGGGCGCGCAGGTTGGCGCAACCGTCCTCGCCGAGAACGTCCTCGGCTACTTCATCGAGTACGTTCGCGACGCCTCGGTGCTTTGGGCGTCAGCTGACGCCGACCTCGCGAAGGGTCGCCTCACGCAAAACATCATCCCGATGCTTCACGCGTCGGGGATGATGCACCTGATCAAGTCGGTCGACGAAGGGAACAGCAGGAAGAGCGGAAAAACAGACGAAAAGCTCGAGTGGGAGGGCGGCGGTTTCTGCATTCCGTTCGGCGCGAAGAACGCCGACAAGATGCGGCAGTGGGCCATTCGGCTCCTGATCTGCGACGAGGTCGACGGCTGGGCGAAGGCGGTCAAGAAAGACGGCGACCCCCACGCGCTCTTCGTCTTCCGGACGGCGGCCTTCGAGGCGAGCCGCAAGATCTTCAACATCTCGACCCCGACGCTCGCCGAGCAGTCGAAGATCGAGAAGCGGTTCAAGGCCGGCGACCAGCGCAAGTACCACGTGCGGTGCTTGTCCTGCGAGCACGAGCAGGTGCTCTGCTGGCGCACGGTCAACAAGGAAGGCGTCGAGTACGGGATCGTTTGGGACTACGACACCGAGGGGCGCCCGATTCGCGAGTCGGTGCGATTCCTCTGCGAGGTCTGCCAGCACGCGCACTTCGAGCGCGACAAGGTCCGGCTGTTCGACCCGAAGAACGGGGCGCACTGGAAGCCGACCGCGACGCCGACGACGCCGAACCACCGGAGCTACCACCTCAGCGGCCTCTACTCGATGTTTGCGACCTGGGCTTCTCAGGTCGACATGTACCTCGAAGGGTGGGACCCGAAGCTCGAGCGCATCAAAGACGGCGAGAAACTCCAGGTCTTCTGGAACAACGTTCTGGGTTTGCCGTACGAGCTGAAGGGGGAAAAGGTTCGCTTGTCAGCGGTGTCGATGCACCGTCGCGCGGTCTACCGATACGGCGAGGTCCCGAACAAGTTCGCCGAGCTTCACTGTCTGAGTCCGATCCTGGTCGTGACGTGCGCGGTGGACGTGCACTCGTCGCAGCTGCCCACCGCGGTCTTCGGGTGGACGCGCGGGCGTCGCGCGTACCTGCTCGACTACTGGCGGTTCGGCGCCGAGCCGGACAAGATGCCGGGTGTTACCGAGAACCTCGACGATCCGAGGACGTGGGGACAGCTTCGAGACCTGATCGAGAGCAAGGAATACGTCGCGGACGACGGCAAGAAGTATCGGCCGGCGCTCACGCTGATCGACTCCGGTTATCTCGCTGATCACGTCTACAGCTTCGCAAGCGAGTACCTGTCCGGCGTCGGCCCCTCGAAGGGTCGCGAGCAGCCGCGCGGCACGCGCGATCGGCAGTTTGCAAACTTCGAAACTCCGATGGGTACGCGCGGGTACCTGCTCACGGTCGATTGGTACAAGGATCGCCTGAGCGCAGTCCTTCGGCGCGAGTGGGACGGCACCGGGCTTCAGCCGGGCGGGCTCTTCAACTGCCCGATCAACGCCACCGAGGCACAGCTCAAAGAGCTCACGGTTGAGTCGAAGGTGCCGAAGCCGAACGCGGCAGCGGGCTACGAATGGCGACGTCCATCGGGTGCGGCGAACGAGCTCTGGGATCTCTACGTCTACAACTCCGCCGCACTCGACATCATCGCTTGGGACCTCTGTCGCAACGAGCTCGAGCTCGAAGAGGTGGACTGGTCTCAGTTCTTCGACATCTGCGAAACCGAGCAACGGTTTTTCCAGGCCGCATAAGACGCAAACCCCATGGCTGACGCCGCGTGGATCGAAGAGCGAATCGCGGCGAAGAAAGCCGAGATTCTTCAGATCGATCAGACCATCCTTCGCATCCTGCGGACTGCGCAGCAGTACTCGCGTGACGACGGCCAGGGTCGAGTGATGAAGCAGGAGGCGGAGATCGCTTCGCTGCGGTTGCAGCGTCAGCAGCTCGAGGCCGAGATCCCTGGGCTCGAAGCGCAGCTCTGCGGTGGCAGCACGACGCACGTGATCCCGGGCTTCTGATGTTCGAGTGGGTCAAGACCATCTTCGGGCCGCCGAAGCTTCGCACCGTTTCGGTGCACGATCTCGAGCCCTACCAATGGGGCACGCACGACGGCACGAAGTTCCCTGGTGGATTCGGTCCGACGCTCGAGCTCTGGACCGACTACTGGACCCTTCGTCGTCGTAGCGCGCAGCTCTTCAAGAAGAACCTCTACGCGCGCGGGCTAATTCGGCGCTTGGTCTCGAACGAGATTAACGTCGGCCTGCACCTCGAGGCGACGCCCGAGGAGGGCATCCTCGGCTACCCCGAGGATGGGCTCGCGACGTGGGCGGAGGAGACAGAAAACAGGTTCCAGCTTTGGTGTGACAACCCGGCGATCTGCGACGAGAACGAGCGACTGACGCTCGGGGCCCTGCAGGCGGCCGTACGCAGGGAGGCGCTCGTCGACGGCGACCTGCTCATCGTGATGCGGCAAGACCCGCGCACGAAGCTCCCTCGCGTCCAGCTCATCAGCGGTGAATCCGTTCAGACTCCGATGCACAAGCTCGTGGCTCGACCTGGTGAAAACCGGGTTGTGCACGGCGTCGAGCTCGACGGGTTCGGCCGGCAGGTCGCGTACTGGGTGCGCCAACCCGATCTCACCTCGAAGCGGCTACCGGCCTTCGGGGAGAAGACCGGGCGGCGGCTTGCGTGGCTGGTGTACGGAACCGACAAGCGCCACGGCGAAGTGCGCGGTGAGCCACTGCTCGCCCTGATTCTTCAGTCGCTTCAGGAGCTCGACCGCTACCGCGACGCGGCCTTGCGGAAGGCCGTAATCAATTCGCTTTGGGCGTTCTTCATCAAGAAGACGGCGGACAAGGCAGGCAGTAGGCCGGTCACGAGCGGAGCCGTTCGCAAGGGTGTCGCGACGAGCGGATCCGACGGAGGCAAGCGAAGCTTTCCGTTCGTAGAGCGGGTGCCCGGCGGCGTGATGGAGGAGCTTCAGGTCGGCGAGGAGCCGGTCCCGTTTTCCAACGCCGGCACCGACATCAACTTTGGCGAGTTCGAGGAGTCGATCGTTCAGACGATCGCGTGGGCCAACAACATCCCGCCGGAGATTCTCCGGCTCGCGTTCTCGAGCAATTACAGCGCGAGCCAAGCGGCGATCAACGAGTTCAAGATCTACCTGAACCTCGTACGCACGGACTTCGGTGAGCAGTTCTGCAAGCCGATCTACGTCGAGTGGCTGATCGCCTCGGTCGTGTCCGGGAAGGTCAAGGCGGCGGGTCTGCTCGAAGCCTTCCGCGACTTCTCGAAGCACGACGTTTGGGGGGCGTGGGTTGCCGCCGACTGGAGTGGGCAGATCAAGCCAGCCGTCGATCTGACCAAGCTCGTCACGGGCCACTCTGCAATGTGTGAGCAGGGCTTCGAGACGCGCGACCGCGCGTCGCGCGAGATCAACGGCACGAAGTTCTCGAAGAACGTCAAGAAGCTCGGGCGCGAGAATCAGCAGCTTGCGAAGGCGCTCGAGCCGCTGCTCGGGATCCTACTGAAGGCGACCGTGGCCGCCGCCGACGACGCGGCAAAGCCGACTGACGCGCCCGAAGACGAGGACGACAAGTCCCCCGAGAAGAAGCCCGAAGACGGCGGCGACGACGAAGCCGCCGAAGAAAGTCTGAACTGAATGTGGCTCCTACGACGTGACGTTGCGGCCAGGTTCGAGCGCTGGCTCGAGGCTGGCATCAAGCCCAGCGATGCCCAGCTCGCGAAGTTCCTCGAGCGGCGGCAGGGCCCCGAGGCCGGGCCGCACTCGCAACCGCTCTGTCTGACGATTGCGGGGGACGTGGCGCAGATCTGCGTCGAGGGCGTGCTCACGCCTCAGCCGGACTTCTGGGCCTGGCTCTTCTACGGCGCGAACACGAGCTACGCCGAGATCCGCGAAGCGCTCGGAGTCGCGGCGACGAACCCCGCGGTCAAGCGGGTCGAGTTCCACGTCGACAGCCCTGGCGGCATGGTCGCTGGGCTCTTCGAGTGCCTCGGGGCGATCGAGGCTTTCGACCCGAGCAAGAAGAGGACGGTCAAGGCCGCGCTCGCCTGCTCCGCCGCCTACGCAATCGCCGCAGTCGTCGGCACGATCGAGGCAACCAGCATCGCCGCCGAGTTCGGCTCGATCGGCGTGGCGCAAACTTTCGTCCGGTACGCGGACACACAGATCATCGACATCACCTCGACGGAGGCGCCGGACAAGCGCCCCGACCCGACCACGCCCGAGGGGCAGGCCGTCATCCGGCGCGAGCTCGACGCGATCCACGAGATCTTCGTCGATGCGATCGCGCGTGGGCGCACCAGCGCGGGCACGGAGACGAAGCCCGACCAGGTGAACGCCGAGTACGGCCGCGGAGCAGTGTTCCTCGCAAGGGAGGCCGCTTCGCGCGGGATGATCGACAAGGCACCTAAGCCGCCTCGCGCGGTGAAGAGAGCAGAGACCGAAACCGGGGAGCCCGAAGCGGCGCCCCCCAACGCCACGCCAAGCGCGGCGCCGCAGGAGGAACACCGAACCATGACCCTCGAGCAGCTGAAGGCCCAACACCCCGAGCTTTACAAGAAGATCGTCGACGACGCCGTCGCCATGGAGCGCGACCGCGTGAGCGCCCACCTCATCCGCGGACAAGCATCCGGCGCGATGACCCTCGCCGTCGAAGCGATCGAAGCCGGTCACCCGATGACCGAGACGTACCGCGCGAAGTACGACGCCGCGGCGGGCACTCGCAAAGAGCAGTCCGATCGCCAGACGGAATCCGACGAGGTCGGCGCGACCGTGAAGGGCGCAAAGACCGTCTCCACCGGTGACGAAGGCGAAGCTGATCTCGGCGACCAGGTCGCGGCCGTGATGTCGAAAGAGCGCGGCAAGAAGAAGACCGCGGCCTAGGCCGCGTC
>DASXWF010000910.1:0-4740 GCA_036503835.1 Polyangiaceae bacterium
CGGCGCATCGTCTTGCACGAAAGTTTTCGTTTTCGACGAGGTGAACCATGAAGCGCAACGGTCGCCGTTGGTTTCTGCGAGGAGCGGGCGTGGCGCTCGCGCTGCCGTGGCTCGAGACGCTCGCGCCGCGCAAGGCGCGCGCTCAGGCGGCGGGCTCGATTCAGCGCTACGTGATGCTGTACTTTCCGAACGGAACGGCCGAATTCTGGCGTCCCAGCGGCGAGGGCAGCGGGGACGCTTGGGGACTTTCGCCGATCCTCGAGCCGCTCGCGCCGGTGAAGAGCTACCTGACCGTCCTCAGCAACGTCTCGAACTACGCGCCGTTCGGCGGACACGTCGAGCCGAGCCACTCGAGCCTCGGCGCTTCCACCTGGACGTGCGTGAAACCGAGCGGCGACGGCAACGCGAACAGCGGGATCTCCGTCGACCAGGTGATCGCCAACCACATCGGCGGCGCGACGCGGCTGCCCTCGATCCAGGTCGGGCTCTCGACTCTGGACTCGTACACCGACGGCTTGCCCGGCCAGCATTCGCGAAGCATGTCCTGGAAGTCGGCGTCTCAACCGCTCTACAAGACGGTCAACCCGCAAGCGGTGTTCGATCGTCTCGTGGCGGACACGCCCGGCGGCGAAGGTGAGGTCGACGCGGCCGCCGAGCGCCGCCGCGCCCTGAAACAGAGCGCGCTCGACTACGTGCTCGACGAGGCCGGCGAGCTCCAGAAGAAGCTCAGCACGAGCGACCGCGCCCGGCTCGACCAGTTCTTGACCTCCGCTCGCAGCCTCGAAAAGCGCGTCGCCGGCAGCGCCGAGCAGATGCCGAGCGCCGCGTGCACGCTGCCGAGCCGCCCGAGCCGCGCCTACGCGGTCGGCGACGTGGGCGAGGGCTACGACCGCGACGAGCACGCCGGGGTGATGATCGATCTCGTGGCGATGGCGATTCAGTGCGACGTCACGCGTGTGGTGAGCTTCATGCTCGACGACGCGCGCAGCGACTTCGCCTACGATTTTCTGACCGAGCGAAAGTTCACCGACACGGGCTCGACCGAGGGTACCGGAAAGGTGGGCGGCTACCACGGGCTCCAGCACGCCGGTGATCGGAACAACGGGTTTGCCACGATCGGCTGGTGGAACGCCCAGAAGGCGGCGGAGCTCGCGGTGAAGCTGATGGAGATGGAGGAGGGCGACGCGGGCAACGTGCTCGAGAGCAGCGTGATCGTGTTCGCGAGCGGCATGAAGGGCGGTAACCACGACGCGCGCGAGCTGCCGATCGCGCTGATCGGCGGGGGCGGAAAGCTCGAGAGCGGCACGCGCCTCTCGACCAATCGGCACGTGGCCTTCCCGGAGGAGACGCGCCTCGCGGACGTGCACCTCACGGTCCTCTCCGAGGTCTTCGACTGCCCCGAGTCGAGCTTCGGTGTAAGCTCGGGGATCCTGCCGGAGCTCTTGGCCTGAGGATGACTCAGCGTAGTCCCACCTTCCCCGACACCGAGGTGCTCGGCGTGCCGCACGACGCAGCAGCGAACCGGCTGGATTTTCGGGAGGTGTACGACTCGCACTTCGCGTTCGTGTGGCGCGCCGTCGCCAACCGCGGCGTTCCGGCGTCGGCGCTCGACGACGTGGTGCAAGAGGTGTTTCTCGTCGTGCACCGAAAGCTCGGCGAGTTCGAGGGGCGCTCGAGCGTGCGCACCTGGCTCGCGGGCGTGGTGCGGCGCGTGGTGGCGGATCACCTGAAGAAGCGCGGGAACCGCCTGCTTGCCCAGGAAGAGCTCCGGGAGCATCCCGCCGCGCCAGGCGAAGAGCCGGGGGTTCGAGCGGAGCGGCGCGCCGCGATGGCGCTCGTGGACGAGCTGGTCGGCACCATGAGCGAGGTGCAGCGGGAGGTGTTCGTGCTCTACGAGCTCGAGCAGATGACCACGCGCGAGATCGCCGTCTTGACCGGCGCGAACGAGAACACCGTTCAGACGCGCCTCAAAGCAGCGCGGCGAGTTTTTCAAGAGGGCGTATCGCGGCACCTCGCCGCCGGCGCTCGGAGGTACGTCGATGGAACTTGATCTCGAAGCTCGGCGCTTGCTCGAACTGACCCGCGCGGGACGCACGCCGACGAGCGAGGACAAGCTGCGCGTCGAGCGGCTGTTGTCGAAGAGCCTCGGTCTGGCCGCGCTTTCGGCGACGGCGGGCGCCGCAGGCAGCGCCGGCGCGAAGCCGGCCGCAGCCGCGCTGCCGCTGAAGTGGACGCTCGGCCTCGCGCTGCCGGTTTTGGCGGCGGCGGGTGCGGCGAGCTACTTTCACGTCCGTACACCGCACGACTCGAGCGAGATCGACCGGCGCGCTCCGGTCGTCGCTCCCGCGCCGACGCTGCCCGCGCCACGGCCTCCGGAGCAGGCACCGCGACGAGCGCTCGAGGCAGCTCCGGTGCCCGCTCCGGAGCGCGCCGAACCTCCGAGCACGCGCCGGGCGGTGCCCGGGGAGAAACCCAAAAAGAACGAGACGCTCGACGCGGAGCTCGACCTTTTGCACGAGGCGCAAGCCAAGTGGAGAAGCCGGGATGCGAACGCTGCGCTCGCGCTGCTCGCCGAGCATCGAAAGCGTTTTCCGCAGTCGGAGCTGCGCCTCGAGCGGGAGGCGCTGCGCGTGCTGGCTCTGTGCGCCGCCGGTCGCACCGCCGAGGCGAAAGAGGTGGCCGGCCGAGCGTTCAAGAACGCGCCGCGGTCGCCGCTCCGTGCCTCCGTCGAGGAGAGCTGCGTGAAGCCCTAGTCCCTAGTTACTAACGCGGCGCCCACGCTGAAGGTTGACCCTATCTCGGTTGCGCTGCACCAGCAGGTGCTTCGCCGCTGGCAATTCCGTCGCCGCAGACTACTTTGTGCGCCGGTGCGTTGCCTTCGTCAGCTCGTGCTCGGCGCGCTGGTCGTCGCCGGCAGCGCTCGCGCACGGGCCGAGTCGACTGAGTTGCCGCTCGAGCTCGACTGGCAGGCACCGCCCGAGTGCTACACCGCGGAGATGATCCGCGCCGAGCTCGCGCGCATCGCTACGGTACGACCCGGGCGAACGCCGGCGAAACTCGGCGCGCGCGGGCGCATCGAGCGGGTGGGCGAGCAGTATCGGCTGTCGCTCCGGCTGGAGCGCGACGGTCACGCCCTCGAACGCCGCCTGGCCGCGAGTGAATGTCGCGCCCTGGGGCGAGAGGTCACGTTGCTCGTGGCGCTCGCCTTCGGCGAAGGCGTGGAGCTCGTCGCCGAGGAACCGCCTTCCGATCCGCCGAAGCCCGAGAATGCGAGCCCCGAGAGCGCGCCGGGTCGCAAGCCCGCGCCGGAACCCCTCGCCGCGACGCCCGAAAACACGTCGTCGGCTGCCGCCCGCGACTCGGCGGAAGCGGAGCGTCTTCACGCCGCCGCGTTCCTCGGGGGCGGGGTTTTCTTCGGGGTGTTGCCGGGCGTTGCGGCGCGCGCCTTTGCCGGCGCCGACGTGGGCTCGCGTCGCGCGTGGCTCGCCCCGCGCATCGACGTGGTGCTTCCCGTCAGCGACTCGTTGGAGCGCGGCGTGGACGCGCGCTACGACGGTTTGGGCGGCGGACTGTCGTTGTGTCTCGGACAACCCGCTCTCGACGCGATGCTCGCCGTCTGCGCTACCGCGGGGGGGATGGCTCTGCGGGGACACTCCTCGGGCGCCACCGAGAGCCTCTCGGCGGTTGCCCCGTGGTACACGGCGGGAGCCGCCGTCTCCGCCGCGTGGCCCGAACGGGGCCTGATCGGAGTTCGCCTCGAAGCCGCCCTCCTGGTCTCGCTGAACCGCCCGCGCTTCGTCGTCGAGGGCCTCGGCCAGGTGCACCAGAGCTCGCGTCTGGTACCGGCGCCGACGTTGAGCTTGCTGCTCCGGCCGTAGTTCGAAGTTTCTACGGGTCTTCGCAGGGGAGCTCCACGCTCGAAAGCACCAGATCGTCCATGTAGATTTCGAAGCGCGACTCTTGCTTCGAGGACCAATCGACGCCGGCGCGTAGCAGGTGCACGCCGCCTTCCGGCAGGGTGTCGAGCCCGGACTCCTCGAGCGCGACCTCGCCGTCCACGCTGATCGACACGGCGCCCTCGTCCTCCGCAATCGAAAGCCGAACCTGATAGCAGAACCAGGCATCGCGCGGGATCACGAGCAAGGTGCTCGTGAAGCGATTCGGGTCGTTCTCGGGGAGGAAGATCTCCGGCGCTCCGGCTTCGAAATTGAAGTCGACGCCCTTGAACGGGTCGGGGGCCGGGACGTCGCCGATGAACATCACGTTGGGAGTCATCGTGTCCACGCTGCCGGGCACGTACATGAACACCCGGAGGAAGAGCTCGCCCGCGTCCAGCCGCGGAAATTCGACCGAGACCGCGCCTGCGCTTTCGGCCGCCGTACTCGAGGCATGGAGCGCGCCCCGTCCGCTGCGCCGCAGCGCTTCGGTTTGGCTGACCTGCGCCGAGTTGACGACGACGCTCTCGTCCCACTCCGACAGGTCCGGTAGCTCGAAGCCCGAGCAGAAAATCGCGTCCGGCCGCTCGGCGCAGCCCGAATCGACGAACCGCCCGATGACGTACCGGCCGTCCCCGCACCCGGTGAGCAGGCAGACGCAGGCAAGCCGGGAGAGCGCGCGTCCGAGCACGTACACTTCGTAGCACGTTCGTGCTGGTGTACCTTGAAGGGGTGATGCGTACGCTCGGGACGGCGATAGCCTTGCTGCTCTTCGGTTGTGGGACGGAGTCGGGAACGGAGAACC
>DASXWF010000911.1:0-2353 GCA_036503835.1 Polyangiaceae bacterium
CCCGTCCGATTTCGCCGAGGACGACCGCACGACGCCGTTCAACGTGGCGAGGGCCATCGATCTGACGGGGTTCACGCTCGAGCAGCTGAGGCCGCTGCGCGCCGAGCTCCCCCCGAAGCTGCAAGAGGACGTCGTGCTGCGCCGGGTCCTCTACTGGACCGGCGGACAGCCGCTGCTCACGCACAAGCTCTGCGCCCACCTGGCCGGTCATTCCGATCCGATTCCGAGCGACGCGACCGGCCTCTCGCAGCTGGTCGACACCGTCACTCGAGAGCGCGTCATCTCGGGCTGGGAAAACGCCGAGGATCCGGAGCACCTCCAGACGATCCGCGAACGTTTCGATCGCCTGCTCGAGCGCGATCAGACGCTGACCACCAAGATGCTGAACCTCTACGCGAAGGTGCTCGCGGCGGAGGACGGCCTGGAGGTCGGGCGTACGCGCGAAGAGCTCGAACTGCGACTGACCGGGCTCGTCGTGGCGCGCGACGACCGGTTGCGCTCCACGAACCAGATCTACCGGGAGGTGTTCGGCCCGGAATGGCTGAAGCGCCAGCTCAAGCGCCTGCGCCCCTACCACGAGGCGTTCGAAGCGTGGAAGCGCTCGAAGCGCGAGGACACGTCACGCCTGCTGGAAGGCCAGGCGCTGAAAGAGGGCCTGACCTGGAGCGAAGAGCGCTCGATCGGCGAGGACGAGCGCGCGTTTCTTCGCGCGAGTCAGGCGCGAGTCGACGCACGCAGGCGGCGTTTCCAGCGCATCACACTGGTGGTCGCGGGCGCCTTGCTGTTGGCTTTCGTCGTGAGCGTGGCCTTGTATTTTCGGCTCGAGGAACAGACGCGTCAGGCCCGCGAAAACTACGACCGAGCGAACAGCGAGCGCGATCGCGCCAACGCCGAGAAAGAGCGCGCCAGCCTCGAGAAGGATCGCGCCAACGTGGAGAGAGAGCGCGCGAGCCAGGAGGCCGCCCAAAGGCGCGTGGAGGCGGACTCGGCCCGCGCAGGCTGGGCGGAAGCGCAGCGCCAGCAGGGCATCGCCACGGCCGAAAAAGAGAAGGCGATCGAGGAGACCAAGAACGCCCGGGACGCCGAGGCCAAGGCGAACTACCAGTCCAAGCTCGCTTTCGAGAACGCCAAACAGCGGGACGAAGAGGCCAAGCGGGCGCGCGAAGCGGAGGCCGTCGCCGTGAAGAACACGGCGCGGATTCAGGCCCAGTACGACTCGCTGGCCTCGAGCCTCGCGGAGTGCACGACGCTCGAGGGCCAGCTAACGCGGGCGCGAGCCGAGGTGGACCGCTTGAGGAAGCAATGCTCTCCTGGGGAGAGCGGTGTACGAGCACCGAGCGGTCGCTGATCCCACCGATGGCTCCCCTCGACTCATTTCCAGAACGGCTCGCGGTAGTGCTGTTCGCGCTCGCCACGACCACGTGTTCCGGCGCGAAGCCGCGCGTGCGCAGTCCGGATGCCGCGTGCCCCGCGCTCGCGACCACGCCGCTCAGAATGTTCTCGGAGGCGCCCGGCTTCACGCCGCTCGGATCGTTCTCGAAGGGGCGCGCCGTGTCGCTTCAGGCGGTTCGGGTCACCCAGTGCGGCATCGAGCTTCTCCCCGAGTGCTTCCCGAACGAGATGTACGTGGTGGACCAGTCCCGCCCCACCTTGCCCAGGCTGGTCATCAAGACGGACGCCGAGCTGAAGCAGTCCCTTCCGTTCGACGGCGAAGAAATCGGCAAGAAGACCCAGAGCTGGCTGGTAGTCGAAACCCTGGAGCTTGGCGTGTTTCACCCCGAGCGCCCTCCAACGCTTTCCGCGCTCGGCAGCGGCTGCGAAGGCGCGACCCACTACGTCGACCGCGTCTGGGTGGGTATTGGCGAACTCTACGAATGGGGGTCGCCGACGCCGTTCCAAACGACCTACGGCAAGGACTCTGGACTACGGGCCGTCGCGTTCACGCTCCGGCCGCTCGGCAACCAACCGCTCGAAGCCTGTCCCGAGGGGACGGTATTCGACGGCGAGAATTGCGTCCCCGAAGCTTCGGAGCTCACCTGCCCGCTCGGCACCCGGGAGAGCGGGGCCGGCTGCAAGACGGCTCCTTTCGTGCCCCCCAAAGCGCCGGCGCGCGCGCGCGCGGCGGAGTCGCGCTACGCAGAACTTCAGCGCACGACGGATCCGGCGACGCGCGTCGCAGCGCTGCGGGAGCTTTCGGGCTATTACGAGAGCGACGAGAAGGGCTCCCGCGCCGTCGTCTACTCGCTGCTCACGAACGACTCCGCGATTCACGAGGCTTGCTCGAAGCGCCCCGCTGCCGCCGCCGCGTCGTTTCGCCGACGCTCACCGCAACCCTCGCCGCGTGATCTGCGAA
>DASXWF010000912.1:0-2417 GCA_036503835.1 Polyangiaceae bacterium
CCCCGAACGTCTCGTTCGTCTGTCTGCGGATCCGCCCGGATCCGCGCGCAGGTCCGAATCGGCGGCGCCGCAGGCGCGCATGCCCTCACGACTCCGGAGCGAACCCGATGAATGAGTGCGCCAAGGCCCGGGAAGTTCGAAACCGTCGGCCCATCACCGAACGTCTCGTCCGTCTGTCTGCGGATCCGCCCGGATCCGCGCGCAGGTCCGAATCGGCGGCGCCTCCGGCGCGGATGCCCTCACGACTCCGGAGCGAACCCGATGAATGAGTGAGCGAAGGCCCGGGAAGTTCGAAACCGTCGGCCCGTCCCCGAACGTCTCGTTCGTCTGTCTGCGGATCCGCCCGGATCCGCGCGCAGGTCCGAATCGGCGGCGCCGTAGGCGCGGATGAAAAGTCGCCTCCGACTGAGGCCCCTTGTGTTTGGCGCGCCCGGGAAGATTCGAACTTCCGACACCCGGTTCCGTAGACCGGTGCTCTATCCAGCTGAGCTACGGGCGCTCGCGAGGTGGGCCTCATACCACAACGTTTCGCCCGTCCAGCGGCCTAACGTAGGACGCCCTCGTTCCACCTTGGCCGTACCCCCTCCCCCAATCCGGCTACGGCGCCCGGTGCCCAGCTCCAGGACCCCCATGCCCGCAAATCGCGGCTCGTCTTGCGCCATGAAACTTTTTCATGGTTCACCCACATCCCCTGACATGACGGCCAGGGACTGGTCAGTCCAATTGGCACACCCGCACGGCAAGATCGGGTGTAAACACTGAACTTTGTTCTAGAAACTATTCGGGGCCGGCAGATGGCACGGTCCCTGCTATACACGGGGCACTTATCGAGGCGTGCAGGCCTCGCTCTTTTCTCGCTTTACGAAGCGGGATGCCTTATGAGGCTCCGCGCAAACGTCGCCTCACTTCAGCTTCCTTAGCCCTTCAAACGCTTTCTTCAGCTTTAGTTCTTAGCGACTCTTAGCGAACGAAAAGTGACTTCGGGCCTGATGGGTGCAGCCATCGGGCCTTTTTCAATTTTAGCGCTTCTACACAGAAATGGCTAGCCCCCGGCGCGCGCGGTGAGGCTCGCATTGGGAGGGGCGTGTTGGGAGGAGTCGCACGCCGGGGGCTCATTCCTAGGAACACCCGGACGGCGAGCTGCATTCCGCGCGGCGAATGCAAGCGGCAAAGCTCTGACGCGACGCGCGATCAGGGCTTGGTGCGCAGGTTCGGACGGGCTGGGCCGAACAGATGGTCGGCAACGGCGTCCGAATGGCAGCCTTCGCAGCCCGCCGGGTCCTTCTCGACGATCGCTCCCCGAGGATCCAGGACGAGGTAGCGCCATCCGCCGCGTTCCTTCTGCATCACGTACACGGGGCCTCGCGCGCCCGTGCCCGCCCGCTGGTGGAACTGCGCGGCGACGGCTCCTTCGGGGATCGAGCTGTCCGTAACGAGCGTGAGGTACCGGTCGCGTGCTTCGGGGCTCACGCGAACCAGGGCCTCGTCGAAGTCGAGCAGATGGCCGCGCACGGGGACCGGACCGCTCACGGCCGGCCAGTCATTCACTTCCGCGAAGCGCGGCCAGATTTCGCGCACCGGCAGCGGTGCCGGAGTGGAAGCAACAGGAGCCGCTGCTCGAGGCTCCGCCGCGGAGCACGCGGCGGCGAGCGTCGCGAAAAGGAGCCGGCACCACCGCAAAACTCGCGTGTCCCGCATGCAGGCTGCGTCGATCGAGGCCGCATGGTACCACGCAGAGGTGGCGCTTCGTGTTCTCGGCGTAGCTTCGAAGCCGTTCGCCGTCGCGCTCCTCGCCGGGCTCTTCGGCTGTGCGGGTTCCTCGAACCAGGGAAGCAGCGCGCTGCCGCCCCCCACACCGAGCATGACGGTCGCCGCCGTGCCCGCGCCCGAGCCCGCGCCACGAAACGACGCGCCGAAGCGCAATGGAGAACCCTCGGCATCGCCAGGGTGGCTCGGCGTCGAGCTGGCCCTTCCGCTGCAGGGTGAGGCCGGGGTGCTGGTGCGCGACGTGCTGCGCGGCTCGCCCGCGGAGCGTGCCGGGGTGGCCGCCGGCGATCGGATCTTGCGGATCGATTCCGAAGCGGTCGCGCGGCCTCCCGACGTCGTCCGGATCGTGAGCTCGCACCAAGCGGGGGATCGGGTCGGCCTCGCGCTCGTGCGTGCCGGCGCCGATCGGCTCGTGGCGGTCGTGCTCGAGGGACGGCCTGACCAGGACGAGCTTCTGCAGTCCCAGTTTCTCGGATTGCAAGCGCCGGCCTGGCGTCCGCTCGCCACGGTGCGCGGCAGTGTTCCGGCGACGATCGCCGAGCTGCGGGGCCGCGTGGTCGTGATGGAGTTCTGGGCCTCGTGGTGTGTGGCGTGCCGGCTCACGGTGCCGACGTTGAACGCGTGGAAGGATCGCTACGGCGCGCAGGGCC
>DASXWF010000913.1:0-17153 GCA_036503835.1 Polyangiaceae bacterium
TGGTCGATCTCGTGTACGTGGGGCGCGCGCTCGTCTACGTCTCACTGGTCTTTTCCCTGATGAGCGCGTTCTCGTACACCCGCCTGTTCGCGGAGGCCGTCGACGCGAAAAACACCCGCACGGCCTCCAACACGCCCCCCGACCCGCCCTCCTGACCCGTGCCCGTGCCCGGGCACCCCGCGGGAAACGCGCCGCCATCGACACGCGCGGATCTCTCGGCTAGAAGCCTCCGGCATGCAGGTTCGTCGTGTCGTTCGGCAAGTCGCCCGGGGGCTCATTTTCGCGAGCGCCGCGGTCTGGGTTTCGGTCGGCTGTTCCCGGCAGGGCGAGGGCGAGCGCTGCGACTACCGCTGGGGCGGCGACTCGGACTGTGATGACGGTCTGAAGTGCTACGCGTGCGAGTTCATTCAAGGCAGCACCGTCGATCGCTGCTGCAAGATCAGTGGCACCGCCGAGGACGAGCGTTGTGAGGTCGTCTCGCCCGTCAACCCCATCAACGTTTCGGGTCTTTGCGGTTCCGACAGCGCCGGCCGCAGCGGCACCGCGGGCACCGCGGGCACCGCGGGCGGCGGCGGCACGGCGGGCAGCGGCGGTACGACGGACACCGCGGGCACCGCGGGCACGGACACGGCCGGTACCGCGAACAACCCGGGCGGCGGCGCCGGCGAAAGCAGCGGCGGCGGGGGCTGACGTGTCGCTGTCCGCGCTGACCGAGCTCGGCGAACGCGCGCTCCTGCTCGCGATCGCCGTTTCGCTGCCGGTCGTCGTGGCGGCGGCGCTGGTCGGCGTGATCGTGGCCGCGCTCCAGGCCGCGACCCAGCTTCAGGACGCGACCATCGCGCACTTGCCGCGCCTGGTCGCGGTCGTGCTCGTGCTGATCGTGGCGCTGCCCTGGATGGGCGGGGAAATCGCCGCGTTCGCGCGCGAAGCCCTGGTCGCGAGGTGACATGCCCGCGCGGCGCGCGCGCGTTCTCGCCCCGAGCGATCTCGCGCGGCTGCGCGCCGGCACGCGCGTCGAGGTCGGCGGCCGCGTCCTCCTGGCCGAGCCCGGGCGGCTGACGCTTTCGGACGCGTTCACGAACGTCCAGGCGACCGGCGAGGGGCTCGAAGCGGCTCCGGGCGACCTGGTCGTCGTCGCGGGCCGAGCCGAACGAGGGCGCGTCGGCGGCGCGCGACTGCTCGAGCGCCGCGAGCTCCCCTCGCCTCGCGGCGACGGCGAGGTCGCTCGCTTCATCTGGAACGAGACCGGCAAGCGCCTGGCCGCGCGCGCCCGGGCGCTCGCCGCGATCCGCGGCTACTTCGCGCGCGAAGGCTTCCTCGAGGTCGAGACGCCCGTGCGCGTGCCCGCACCCGGGGTCGACGCGCACGTCGACGCCTTCCGCGCCGAGGGCGGCTTTCTCGTGACCTCGCCCGAGCTTTCGATGAAGCGCCTGCTCGTCGGCGGCCTGCCGCGGATTTTCCAGCTCGCGCGCGTGCTGCGCCGGGACGAACAGGGCTCGCTCCACGAGCCGGAATTCACGCTGCTCGAGTGGTACCGCGCCTTCTCCGGCTTCGAGGCGGTGCTCGCCGACACCGAGGCGCTCGTGCGGGAGGTGGCGCGCGCGGTGAGCGGACGCGCCGAGCTCCACACGCCCGACGGGCGGCGACTCTCGCTGCGCGCACCGTTCCACCGGGTGAGCGTGCGCGACGCGTTTCGGCGCTTCGCGCGCGTCCGGGACGCCGCGGAGCTCGCGGAGCAGGACGAGGCGCGCTACTTCGAGCTCCTCGTGGAGCGAGTCGAGCCGGCGCTCGCCCGGCTCGATCGTCCCGTGTTCTTGCTCGACTACCCCGTGAGTCAGGCCGCCCTGGCGCGCCCCTCCCCGGCCGATCCGAGCGTCGCCGAACGCTTCGAGCTCTACGCAGGCGGGGTGGAGCTCTCGAACGGCTACGGCGAGCTCGTGGATCCCGTCGAGCAAGCGCGGCGCTTCGCCGCCGAACGCGCCCGGCGCAAGGCCGAGGGCCGGCGCGTGTACCCGCTGGATCGGCGCTTCCTCGCGGCGCTCCGCGAAGGCATGCCCGCCGCGGGCGGGAACGCGCTCGGCCTCGACCGGCTGATCCTGCTCGCGACCGGCGCGAAGAGCGTCGGGGACGTGATGGCGTTTCCAGCCGAGTTCGGCTGAGAATCGTTCGTGCGCGGCTCCCGGCTGCTTACGGCGGCGCCGGCGTGTCGTCGTACACTCCGACCCACTCGCTTCGCCGTTCGCAATCGTGAAAGAGGATGAAGCTTCGTTTCGGGAGCTTGGCGTCGGAGAGCAGCGCGCGAATCGCGGGCAGAGCTTCGGCGGGGTTCTGCAACGCCAAGTCGACGTAGGAATAGCGGAGGCCGGTGCCACCGCCGATGCTGCGACCCCGACCCGCGGGCTGCAGGGCGGCGTCGAGGGCATCTTCGATTTCACCCTTGTCGGCGAATTTCGAGCCTTCGAGGCCGTTCGACCCGTCCACCTTCAGGTAGCAGAAGATCTCGCCGGCACGACCGAAGCGTTGGTCATGAAAGCCCTCGGCGTGGACGGCCTCCCAAAGTGGAAGGTTGGGTGTTTTCGCAAGGAAGAGGTCCTCTTGCCCGGTGTAGTCGGCTTGCTGCTCGGGCTTGAGCTCGAGCAAGCTCCACTCCTCGGTTTCGTGCAGGCTCGTCATATCGATCTGTCGCTCGCGGATCGAGGAGATCAGGCTTTCGACGTGCGCCCTGAGGTCGGCGAGCGGTACGAGCTCGGTGGTCCGAGCGAGGGATCGGAAAAGTCCTCGTTTCGGGCGCGGTTGGACCTCGATCCGGCCGACCCACACGTCGAGCACTTCTTCCCCCAAGAGTGCTTCGGTGAGGACGAACGCTTCGTGAACGGCCGTGTCTTCCTTCAGCGGCTCGGGCCCGCTGAACTTCAAGTCGATCCGATTGTGTTCGCCGAGCGACACCGAAGCTTCCGAGAATTGGGTCGCAGTGCCGCAACGTCCTTCGACCGTGAATCGTGCAAGCTCGAGCGGTTCCGGTAAGCGATGCGCGTAGAACTCCCAGCCGGGCAGCGCGGGCGCCGCACGCAGGACGTGGCGGACCAACGGGCGGAGGTCGCGCCGCGACTCGGGCGTGATCACCAGCCGATGGCCCTCCGTCCTCAAGGCGGGGCCGTACTCCCACATGAGCGCTTCGTCGATCGCCTGCAAGGTGTCCGACATCCACGCGGGAAGGTCCCAGCTTGCGCGACTGCCGAAGAGGTCGCTCACCGCGTCCCTCCGCTCGGCGAACGCCGACCACCACGCTTCGATGCGTGCTTCGAGCTCCTTTCGCCGCTGCTCCTCCTCGGCCGGCACGCCGAATCGGTAGTCCCACCGAACGTTCATGCGGTTTTCTAACATTACTGTCAGAGTCTTGGAGGAACATATCACGATCGGCACCGGAGACCGCATGCCACGGCTGATCGGGTGAGTCGGCGCTTGCGTCGGCTTCACGCCGCGGCGAGGCGCGCAATGCCTCGGTGTGGCACGGGCGCGCGGAAACGAGGGTTCCACCGGCGGATCCAACGCGCAATTCCAGGTTGGCTGTGACGTCCGGCGGCACGCCGTTTGCTGCGAAGGACGTATGCTGAAGCTCTTGTTCGTCTCGCTGGCAACGACGACTGCATGTGCAACGAGCGACGTTCCCGTCGCAACGGGAGGAGGCGCGATGTCCCCGAATCTCAAGTCCGACGCAGCCTCTGGCGTGGCCTTTGCCGCCTCCAGAGACGGAACGCGCATCGCCTTCGAAAAGACCGGCGCCGGACCGGCGCTCGTGATCGTGGGTGGCGCCCTGTCCGATCGCAACGGCGGCAAACCACTCGCCGCCGCTCTGGCGGAGCGCTTCACCGTCTATGTGTATGACCGGCGCGGTCGCGGGGCGAGCGGCGACACGAAGCCGTACGGCGTCGATCGCGAGATCGAGGATCTCGACGCGCTGATCGAGCACGCAGGCGGCAAGGCCTATGTCTACGGCGTCTCGTCTGGAGCGGCGCTGGCACTGCAAGCCGCCGCAAAGCTCGGGCCGGCGAAAATGCCGAGGCTCGCGCTCTTCGAACCCCCTTATGGGCAGGATCAACGCCAATTCGACGAACAGAAGGAGCGTGTCCATCAGCTCGTGAAAACCGGTAAGCCCGGTGACGCGGCGGCGTACTTCCTTTCCGCGATCGGTATCCCGCCCCCAGCTCTCGAAGAGATGAAGCGCTCGCCGAACTGGGAAAGCATGAAGAAGATGGATTTCACCCTGGAGTATGACTACGCCGTGCTGGGCAACGGCAACGTGCCCGATAGCGTCAAGCTGGTCACCGTCCCGACCCTGGTGATGGACGGCGAGAAGAGCATCGGCTTCCTACGCCCGACCGCGGACCGCATCGCGGAGCTCCTTCCGAACGCACGGCGCAAAACACTCGAAGGCCAGTCCCATCAAGCCGCGCCCGAAGCCGTAGCGCCCCCGCTGGCCGAGTTCTTCGGCGAAGGAAACCAGGCCAGGCGATGAATGTTCCGAGTGGACGGCTCCTCACGTTTCGACACGTGTGCGGGCTTCTCTGAGGTCCTCGCGGCCCACCAGGTCTTGGCTCCGCCCCCAGCAGCGCGGTGTAGCGGCTCTCGCTGACTGGCTCCCTTCCGCCGGCCGAGCAGGTGCAGCGTTTTGTCCCTTCCTCATCGATCTCCAGGCTACGGAAGACTTCGGTCTGGGCAAAGACGGCTCGGTCCTCTCGCACGACTCGGCCGTTTGGCACGTCCGTTCTGGTCCCGATCTCGCCGCGCCAAGGGAGGCTGGATCGCGCGTGGCGCTTCCGGGTAAGGTTCCGGGCGGCCTCGGGCGGGCCGAGTGAGGACGGCAACGATGAAGGAGCCTGGTGACCCGGATTGGGATCCGATGTCGGATTGGGTGCTCGAGGATCAGGTCGCCGCCTACGACGACATGCGGCGCCGCTGTCCGGTCGCTTACAGCGAAGCGCTCGGCTGGTCGCTGTTCCGCCACGAGGACGTGTTACGGGCGCTCGAGGATCACGAGACGTTCAGCAATGCGGTGTCGCGGCACCGCTCGGTGCCCAACGGGATGGACCCGCCGGAACACGCCGCTTATCGGCGCGCCATCGAGCCGTTCTTCGATGACGAGCGGATGCAGGATTTCGCGCCGGCTTGCCGGAGGATCGCTGGCGGTTTGCTCGAGTCGCTCGCCGGCCGAAGTTCGTTCGATTGCGTCCAGGATTTCGCCGATCCGTTCGCGGTGCGATGCCAGTGCGCGTTTCTCGGATGGCCGGAGGCGCTCGCGGAACGCATTCGCGACTGGACACGCAGGAATCAGACGGCGGCGCTGGAGCGCGACGGGGCCGCGCTCGCGCTCCTCGCCGTCGAGTTTCAATCGTTCATCGAGGAGGTGTTGGAGGACAGGCGCCGCACGGAAGTCCCACCACGCTCCGACGTCACGACGAGCCTGATGGAGCTCCGCGTGAACGGCGCGCCGCTTTCGGATGACGAGCTCACGAGCGTGCTCCGCAACTGGACGGCGGGGGAAGTCGGGAGCCTTGCCGCTTCGCTCGGGATCGTGGTTCATCATCTCGCGCTGCACGGGGCGCTGCAGGAAAAATTGCGGAGTGACCCGTCGCTGCTGCCCGCCGCGATCGACGAAATTTTGCGGCTCTCCGGGCCACTGGTGCTCAATCGCAGGGTCGCCAGACGAGACGTCGAGATCGGCGGCCGGCGGATCGCGGCCGGCGAGCGCGTCTCACTGATCTGGGTCGCCGCGAATCGCGACGACCGGGCATTCGAGGCGGCGGACGAGCTTCGGTTGGAGCGAGATCCCCGCGGGAACTTGCTGTACGGTGCGGGCATCCACGTGTGTCCGGGCGCGCCGCTCGCGCGGTTGGAGCTCAGGGTCGCCCTGGAGGAGCTGCTCGCCCGCTCGCGGCAGCTCGAGCTTTCCGGCGAGTCCGGCCGGCGCGCTCGGTACCCGGCGAACGGCTGGGCTTCGCTGTCCGTGAGGCTCGGCTGACGATGCCCGAGAACGAGGAGCCCCGATGAATCCCGATGTCGCACGTGCCGGAGCCCGCGGTCTCGTCGCCACGGTGACGCTCGGAGCGCTGATCCTGGCGGGCTCGCGGAGCCTTCACCACTTCGATCCCGCGCTCGTCGCCTACACGTTCT
The DNA here is from genome assembly GCA_036503835.1 of Polyangiaceae bacterium. Taxonomy (GTDB): domain Bacteria; phylum Myxococcota_A; class Polyangia; order Polyangiales; family Polyangiaceae; genus PMG-095. The sequence continues at coordinate 6,172 of DASXWF010000913.1, forward strand.
CGATTCTCTTCGCGACCTTCGGCCTGACGTACCGGTACTCCATGTGGCTCTCGCGGCCGCCGACGGCGCTCTACTGGCGCCGCGGTTGGCAAGCGTTCTTCCGCGGCCGCGCGCTGCTGAAGAACGGCGCGCGTCTGCTGTCTCGGGTCACGCTCGACGTTCTCGCCAATCGTTTCATTCTGCGGCGAGACAGGCTCCGCGGGCTCGCCCATCTGCTCATCATGTGGGGGTGCATCGTCGCCGTGGCGATCACCTTTCCGCTGGTCTTCGGCTGGCTGCATTTCAATCCGGTGCCCGGCGATCTCGCTCTCTACGAGGCGGTCGTTTTCGGCTTTCCCGCCTTTCGATTTCCGCACGACTCGGCGCTGGCCTTTTTCCTGTTTCATGGCCTCGTCTGGTCGTCGTTTCTCGTGATCGGGGGCGTCATGCTCGCCATGCGACGCAGGATGCGGGAGGGCGGAGCGGCGGCGCTGCAGCGCTTCGCCGAGGACTTCATGCCGCTGCTCCTGCTGTTCGCGGTGAGCGTCACCGGACTCATGCTCACGGCCAGCTACACGTGGATGAAGGGCTATGGCTTCACGTTCATTTCGATCCTGCACGCCATCACGGTGATTGGTACGTTTCTCTGGCTGCCGTTCGGCAAGTTTTTTCACATTTTCCAGCGCCCTGCGCAGCTCGGCGTGAGCTTCTACAAGGACGCCGGTCGGACGGAAGCCAAGGCTCACTGCCGCCGCTGCGGGCACGCGTTCACATCCCTCGCGCACGTGCTGGATCTGATCGAGGTCGAGCGCCAGCTCGGCTACCGCTACGAGATCCCGGACGGCAAAGCCGAGCACTATCAGTGGATCTGTCCGCCCTGCCGTCGTGCGTCGTTCGCGATGGCGCAGGGGCTCTCATGGATCGGGCACCGGGGCGGCACCCGGCTACCCGCGGGCGGCGGCAACCTGCCGATGCCCGTCCACGCGAACGGCGGCTTCGGCCAGGGGCCGCTCGACAGTGAGGACGCGGAGAATTTTCATCCATGAGCCAAACGCGAAACGAGTCCCGGAGCGACGGCGAGGGCACGCAGCGAACGCCCGGGCTGAACCTGGAGGTGATCCAGGAGTTCGGGCCTTTCCGAGCGTATGCGAAGGACATCCGCGTCGACAGCGGTGTCGTTCCCGACAAGCGGGTGAAGACGCATTGCTGTTTTTGCGGACAGCAGTGCGGGCTCGAGCTCAAGGTCAAGGACAACACCGTCATCGGCATCGAGCCTTGGTACGATTTCCCCTTCAACCGCGGCATGCTGTGTCCGAAGGGCGTCAAGCGCTACCTGCAACAGGCCCACCCCGATCGGCTGCTCCACGCCTACGCAAAGGATTCGACTGCGCCTTCCGGGTTCCGGCAGCTCGGTTACGAAGAAGCGGTGCGGCGCGTCGCCGACGCCATCGCTCGCATTCAGAAAGAGCACGGCGCCGACGCGTTTGCGATCTTGTCCGGCGCCAGCCTGACGACCGAGAAGACGTACCTGATGGGCAAGTTCGCCCACATGTGCTTGCGCACGGCGAACATCGACTACAACGGCCGGTTGTGCATGGTGAGCGCGGCGGCGGGGAACAAGAAGGCGTTCGGTGTGGACCGCGCGGCCAACCCCTGGAACGACATTCTCGGCGCGGAGGTGATTCTGGTCACCGGCGCCAATGTCGCGGAATGCGCGCCCATCACCACCAACTACATCTGGCAAGCACGCGAACACGGCGCCAAGGTCATCATCGTCGATCCTCGCATCACGCCCATCGCCCGCACCTGTGATCTGTACTTGCCGATCAAACCCGGTCGCGACGTGGCCTTGTTCAGCGGCATCTTGCGGCTGATGATCGAAAACGGCTGGATCGATCGCGAGTTCGTGGAAAAGCATACGGTCGGCTTCGACGCACTGGCAGAGCAGGTGCGAGAATGGTCGCCGCAAAAGACCGCCGAGGTCACGGGCATCGCCGAAAAGTCCATCCGGCAGGCCGCCGAATGGTGGGGCACCGCCAAGACGAGCTTTCTCTTGCACGCGCGAGGCATCGAGCATCACAGCCACGGCGTGCAGAACGTTCTCAGTACGATCAACATCGTGCTCGCGTCCGGGCGCATCGGGCGGCCGAATTGCGGTTACGCCACCATCACCGGGCAGGCGAACGGACAGGGCGGGCGCGAGCACGGCCAGAAATGCGACCAGCTGCCGGGTGGTCGCGATCTCGGCAATGCCGAGCACCGCGCCTACGTGGCCGAGGTTTGGGGCATGAGCGCCGGCGATCTGCCGCAACCCGGCGTCGACGCCTACGAGATCATGCGAAAAGCCGAGCGCGGGGAAATCCGCGGTCTGCTTTCGATCTGTTTCAATCCGGTTGTTTCACTGCCGGACAACAACTTCGTGCGCGCCGCCCTCGAGAAGCTCGAGTTCTTCGCCGCCATCGATTTTTTCATGAGCGAGACCGCACGCTACGCGGACGTGGTGTTGCCCGGCTCGCTGCAAGAAGAAGACGAAGGTACGGTGACCCAGGTGGAAGGGCGCATCGTACGCATCAACCAGGCAGTCGAATGCCCCGGCGACGCGCGCCAGGACTGGCGCATCGTTCAGGACATCGCCAAAGCGCTGGGGCGCGAGCAGGGCCTCACCTTCGAAAATCCGGCTGAAATCTTCGAGGAGCTGCGGGTCGCTTCCAAGGGTGGCGTGTGTGACTACTCGGGCGTGACCTACGAGCGGATCGAAAAAAACTTCGGCGTGTTCTGGCCGTGCCCGAGCGAGACGCCGGAAGGCGTGCCCGCGCCGGGCCCTCAGGGCACCGTGCGGCTCTTCGAGCCGAACTCCTGGAACCCGGTGGCGAAGGGCGCCGGTCCGTTCTACTTCCCCGACGGGAAGGCCCGCTTCGTCCCGACTCCGTACGTCGGACCGGCGGAGGAGGTCGACGCCGCGTATCCGATCATCCTCACCACCGGGCGCGTCGTGAGTCAATTCCTGTCCGGCAATCAGACGCGCAGAATCGGTCCGCTGGTCGACCATTATCCGGAGCCGCGCGTGGAAATCCATCCCCGTCTCGCTGCGCGCCTCGGGATCGCCGACGGCGATTGGACGCTGGTCGAAAGTCGCCGCGGCAATTGCACGTTGCGCGCCTCCGTCGTCACGACCATCCGCCCCGACACCGTGTTCATCCCGTACCACTGGGGAGGCCGCAAGAGCGCCAATCAGCTCACCATCTCGGCGCAAGACCCGATCTCGAAGATCCCCGAGTACAAGGTGTGTGCGGTGCGCGTCGTGAAGGCCGGCGCTGCACCCGAGTACGCCGCGGCCCTCGAACCCCAACAGTAAGGAGCCTCGACGATGCCCGTTCCCGAGACTTTCGAATTCTTCGTCGACCCTGGCCGCTGCATCGGCTGCCAGTCGTGTATTCAGGCTTGCGCCGAGTGCGACACCCACAAGGGCCAGTCGATGATCCAGCTCGACTACGTCGATCGCGGGCGTTCGACCCAGACCTTGCCGGTCATCTGCATGCATTGCGATTCGCCGACGTGCGCCGAGGTGTGCCCCGCCGACGCCATCAAACGCACGGAAGACGGCGTGGTTCAGACGGCCAGGAAACCCCGCTGCATCGCCTGCAACAACTGCGTTCTCGCCTGCCCCTTCGGTGTGCCGAAGATGAACACGCGCATGAACCTGATGATGAAGTGCGACATGTGCCACGATCGGACGTCCGTGGGACTCAAGCCCATGTGCGCCTCGGTGTGCCCGAGCCAGGCGCTCGCCTTCGGAACGCGCGAGGAGATGGCGAAGCTCCGGCCGCGGGCGAAACCCGTGAACACCTTTCGCTTCGGCATGCAGACCATCCGCACGAAGGTGAATCTGATGATGCCCGCGGATGCACCGACGGAGATCCTGGATGTCACCGCGGCGATGTACGAACCCACGATCGGCCACGACGTGCTCGACGGCGTGTTCGGCGAGGGGGAAGCATGAACGACATCGACGTCGAAGAGCGCGGGGCCGTCGGCCCTCGAACCGTGCCGCCGGACCGCGCCCCCGCGCCCGCCCCCCAACCGCGCTGGCGCCGTGACTTTCCGATCGACTGGGCGGAGGACGACTACGTCTCGCGTCGCGATCTCGTGAAATTCATGGTGTTGACGAGCGGCGCGTTCGTCGCCGGGCAACTCTGGATCCTCTACAAGAGCCTATTTCAACGCCAGCCCGCGACGAGGCAGCAGGTTCCGGTCGCGTCCGTCGACGAGCTGCCCGTCGGCGGCGCCAAGACGTTCCACTATCCGGCGGGCAGTACCCCGCGGCTCCTGGTGAGAACGGGCGAGCGGGCCTTCGTCGCCTATGACCAGCAGTGCACGCATCTGCAGTGCCCGGTCGTTCCCGCGATTCGGGAAGGCAAGTTGCATTGTCCCTGTCACAACGGCTGGTTCGACCTGCAGACCGGTGTGCCGCTGTCGGGGCCGCCGCAGCGACGACTTCCGCGGATCGAGCTCGAAGTGAGGGAGGAAACGGTGTTTGCGACGGGCGTGGAGGACTCGGCGACATGAAGCGCGTCGACGACTCCGTTCGCGCGCGACGGTTGCCGATCGCGAGCGCGATGCTGCTGTTCGTGCTCCTGATCGTCATTCTTCAACTCTGGTTGCTCGTCGCGACGCTGAACGCGTACCTGGGCGGCGACACCGCCGTCGCACTGCCCGCCGCGCTCGCGAGCCTGGCGCTCTTGGGACTCAACCTGGGCCTGCTGCGCCAGCTGTATCGGTTCGAGTGAATGGGCGCGACGCACGCGGGCACGGTGACGCGACGCGTTGCCGGCGCCGTCGAAAACCTGTTTCCCGGCTATTTCGCGCTCGTCATGGCGACGGGTTCCGTCTCGCTCGCCGCGCAGCTCAGGGGATTCGAAGCCGTGGCCCGCGCCCTCTTTTGGTTCAACGTCGCCGCCTACACGACGCTGAGTCTGCTGCTGCTCGCGCGGGTCGCCGTATTTCCCCGGCGTGTGCTGCATGATCTGTGCGATCACGCGCGCGGCCCCGGCTTCTTCACGACCGTTGCATCCACGTGCGTGTTCGGGACGCAAAGCCTGCTGGTCGCCGGTTTGCCCGCGCTCGCGCGGATCCTGTGGTTCGTGGGTATCGGGCTCTGGGTGCTCGTGATGTACGGATTTTTTACCGCCGTCGTCGTGCGCGAGGAGAAACCCTCGCTCGAAGCCGGCATCAACGGGGCCTGGCTGATCGCGATCGTCGCAACGCAAGCCGTCTCGGTTCTCGGCGCCTTGCTCGCGCCCAGGCTCGCTCACACCGAGTTCGCATTGCTCTTCGCGCTCTGCATGTACCTGCTCGGCGCCATGCTCTATCTGACGATCATCACGCTGATCTTCTATCGGTTCACGTTCCTGCCCATGACGATGGAGCGTCTCACGCCGCCGTACTGGATCAACATGGGTGCGGTCGCCATCACGACGCTCGCCGGTTCCGCGCTGCTGCTCGCGCGCGAGGTTTCGCCGCTGCTCCAGGATCTGCGGCCGTTCTTGCTGGGTTTCACTTTGTTTTTCTGGGCAACCGCCAGCTGGTGGATCCCTCTGCTCGTCATCCTCGGGATTTGGCGCCACGCGATTCGCCGTTATCCCTTTCGATACGACCCCCAATACTGGGGCATGGTGTTCCCGCTCGGCATGTATAGCGTTTGCACCACCCGCCTCGCGCAGGCCGGCGACCTGCCGATCCTGCTCCTCATTCCCCGCTACTTCGTCTACGCCGCACTCTTGGCGTGGCTCGTGATCTTCGTCGCCATGACCCGGGCCCTGCTCGCCCCGGCGAGCCGCTGAGCGCCGGGCGCACGCGGCGCTCGAACCCCGAGTAGCCGAAGGGTGCGTCGCCCAGAAGCGCTCACTCGCCGATCTGGGGGATCGTTCCCGACACCGCCTGGCTCAGGAAGCGCACCACGTCGGCGTTCGCCTCGGGGACGTCGTAGACGACGAAGTGGCCGTCGCTGTCGTCGCCTTCCTCGTACTGGCGGACGCCGGCGGTGAGCATGCCCGCGCCGGTGTTGCCCGAGAGCGGCGCCGCCTGCGAGGCGATCCCGATCGCGAACGCGTCTTCGAAGTCGTCCTCGATCGGTTCCACGAGCGTGAGCCCGCCGGCCGCCGCGTAGATGGCCATCGTCACCGGCGGCGAGTAGTGGTCGTTCGTCCCGTACGTCTGGAAGACGTGTTTCCCGGTGTGTCCTTCGGGGGGAGCGACGGCCACGCCGCTCGCGAAATTCAGCGGGTCGGCCGGATCGATCCACTGCTGGAGCAGCGACACTACGGGGTGAAACTCGGCGATGTCGCCCATGAGCCCGCGCAGATCCGAGAGCGCGATCGGCATCAAGCCCGCGATGTCGACGGGCTCGGTCTTGGTGAGCAGCGCGTTCATCAGGCTCGCTCCGTTGCCGGAGAGCACCGCCGCCTTGTAGGCGTCGGCGTACGGCAGCATCAGGCTGCCCTCGGTCGAGCCCTGGGAATGGCCGAAGAACACGAGCTGGGCCGGGTCGATCGTCGTCGGCATGTCACCCGAGCCGTCGATGGTCGCGGCGAACTTGGCGAGCGAAAGCTGGTCGGTGGCGCCCTGCAGCGGATTGCCGCGAGCGGCGGCCGGGTTCAGGAAGTTGAAGAACAGCTGGTCCGGCTCGGTCGTCGAGTCGCCGCGGCGCGGGCCGTGAGAGACCTGGTCGATGCCGAGCACGGCGAACTTCACGTCGCCCGAGCTCAGCGCGCCCGCGATGCTCGCGTCGACGTGGCTGCGGAACGAGCCGCCCGTGCCGTGGGCGAACACCGCGAGCGGCCAGCCTGCCGCCGGCATCGTGCCCGTCGGAACCGTGAGCGCGAGGCACACGTCTTCGGTCGGCGGATCGTCCGCGATCTCGATACCGCCGCCGTCGGCCGGCGTCTCGTACGGAGGCGTGCCCTCCTGGAAGATCGGAAGGCGCACGAGCGCGTGGTACTCGTCGTAGTCGGCGCTGCTCGCGCCGCAATTGCGCGAGCCTTCGTGGTCGGGGCACGGCGAATCGACGCCGTCCTCGCATTTGACCCAGTCGCCCTGCACGCTCGGCGCCGGCAAGTCCTCCACCGCCGCGGCCAGATCCCGCATGATGTCGCGGGTCCCGGCCACGGTGAAGACGGTGGCGTTCAGCACCGTCGCCGGGCTCACGCCCTCCGAGTCCAGGAATTCCCGGAACGGCGCGTACGCTTCGTGCACGGGCACGAGCACCGGATCGTCCGGGGCTTCGTCGGCGAGCACGCTCACGAGGTTCGGCGAGCGCCGCACCATGGACCCGTCCTCCGCGACGACCGAGGTCGTCATCCAGACCGCGTAGGTGTGTCCCGGCAGCATCGGGTAGCCGCGCGGGCGCCGCACTCCCACCCAATTGTCGCATACGTAATTGTTGCGACCGCCGGAGTAGTACCAGTAGAGGCCAACCGACGAGCCGCGCTCCGGTGCGTCGGGTGTGATGTCCACCCAGGACACGTCGAGGCGCGTGTCGCCGTTGTCGTCGAACACGTCGATGACGCCCGAGAAGCGGAAGAACACCGTGCCGTAGGTGCCCCAGCCGGCGTCGCTTTCGAGCGCGTCGGCGTAAAGCTCGACCGGATCGGCGCCGAGTAAGCCCGTTCCGGGCGTGGGGAAACCGGCGAGGTTGAGGCCTCCGTCGCCGCGGAGCGCGTCATTCGGGAACGGCAGTCGGAAGAAGTCGCCTTCGACGGCGTCTTCCGCGCCCGGTACTTCGAAGAACGCGCGCACGCTGCCCTCCGTCGCGGGCTCGCATTCCACGCCCGGCCAGACCGGAATGCCCGGCAGCTGCGGGGTACACTCGCCGTCCAAACACGCGAGCCCCGCGAAGCAGTCGGTGGTGTTCGTGCAGTCGGCTCCGACGTCGCCGTCGCCTTGCGGGAGGCAGGCCGACGTGAGCCCGGTGATGACGCACTTCAGCCCGGCCGCGCAATCGTCGTCCAGGAGGCAGGAGTCGCCCGCCTGCCCGTCGCCGTCGGGCACGCAGCTGCCGGCGATGCATTGGAGCGCCGCCTGGCACTCGGGTTGAATCAGGCAAGGTTCGCCGGGGCCGGTCGAACCGGAGGGCGTGCACTCCCCGTCCAGGCATTCGAGCCCGGAACGGCAACGCGTGCCGTCCGTGCAATCCTCGCCGACGCCCGCGCCCGGCGGGAGTCCGCCGGTGCCGCCGGTGCCTGCCTGCGAGCTACCGCCCGTGCCCGGATTGCCTCCGCTGTCGCCGCCGCCGGCTCCCGGATCGCCTGCGTCGCCGCCCGTGTTGGAAGCGCCGGCGCGCCCGCTGCTGCCGCCGCGCCCGGCGTTGCCGCTCGAGGAGCCTCCGCGGCCCGCGTCGGTGATGGGGGGCGGCCCCGCGTTGGATCCCGAGCTGCAACTCGAGAGCACCGTACCCGCGCCCGCACCCATCAATAACCCCAAGCCAAGTCGACGATAGTGCATGACCGGATAGACTACCCGACCCTCCTCCGCGCATCAACATTGGCCGCCAATGTGTGTGTCGCTGAGGTCGATCCCTACATCGAGTTTTGGGTGTCGCCTTGCAGCGTGTTCGCGAGTCCGGGGTGTGATGGCGAGCTTGTAGGATTTTTTTGGCCGCCAAGGCCGCCAAGAGCGCCAGCGGATTTTTTTGTTTGGTAGTTTGCACGTCGCGCGGCTGCGTGACGAGTCCGAACCCCCAAATCCTGTGGCGGCCTTGGCGCTCTTGGCGGCTAAAATAACAAATGAAGCAAAGCCCCTTGCTGAAAGGGCTCGGCCGAAGCCGAGGTCAGGCGTCTTCGCTGGCGACGCGCCAGTTCACGGGGAGGTCGACGAAGCCTTCGAGGCAGAGGAAGTCGTAGAGTTCGTGGCAGACGACTTCGGCGCTCTCGCTGTAGACGTGCGGATCGGAGAAGAAGCGGATGGTCTCGTCGCGGAACGCGCTGCCGTCGCGCGTGAGGCGCGCCTCGAGCTCGTCGCTGCAGAAGTTCACCATCTGTTCCATGAACACGCGCTCCCACTCGACGCGGAACGCGGGGAACTGTTCGGCGAGGATCTTGTAGCCGACGCTCTCCGCGCGCTCGGCGGTGCGCGCCGAGCGCACCGTGTTCTTCGCCATCACGTCGAGGCGCGGCGGCAGGTAGTCGCGCAAAAACTCCGAGACGACCGCCGCGTACACGGTCATCACCTGGTTCAATTCGGGCGAGCGCCGCGAGAGGAACCCCACCTGCAGGTCGCGCTCGATCTTGCCGAGTAGATCGAGGCTCGCCTGCCGGATCTCGGGATCGCGGAACTCGAAGCCCTCGAGCTCCGCGCGCAGGCGGTTCTTGTAGCGGCCGAGCACGTAGTAGACGCCCTGCTCGGCGTGGTGGATCTTCTTTTCCTTGTCGCCCTTGCTCTTCTCGTGGAGCTCGCTCTCGAAGAACAGCTTCGCGACGCGGCGCCCGAGCGGCTTCAGGATGCGCGAGGTGAACTGTGATTCGGACGAAAACACCTTGTGCAGGAGGACCCCGAGCATGCGCACGTGCTGCGCTTCGATCTCCTCGGTGCTCTGGCGGGCCGTCCCGGCCTGGGTCGCCGCCTCCTGCATCTCCTTGAGCTGCGCGACCACCTGCGCGGTGATGGCGTCGAGCTCGGCGTTCGTTTCGAGCTCGGCCTTGTAGTGGACGATGCGCGCCTGCACCTGCTCGTGGAGCAGCCCGAGCGCCTGCAGCGTGAGCGCTTCCTTCTGCTCCTTGTCGAGCGGTTTCGGCGGCGGCAGCGGCCGGGCGTCGCTCGTGGCGGGCTTTGCGGCGGCGCTGGCGGCGCCGGCCGAGGGCGGCGGCGGCGGCTTCCTGGGCGGAGGGGGCTTCGGCGCGTCGGCGGTCAAGCGACTTCCGATGATAGACGAGAAAAGGCTCCGGCGCGCCCCGGGGCTCGCCTTCGGCCGGACGGCGCAGCGGCAAGCGTTGACAAATGCGAGGGGAAGCGCCAAATCCCCGTGAAACGATGCTCGAGCCCGAACGCGTGCGCGCCCTCCTCTCCGAGGCCTTCCCCGGGGCCGACATCGACCTCGTCGATCTCACGGGAACCCGTGACCACTACCAGGCGCGCATCGTGTCCACGGCGTTCGCGGGCAAGTCGCTGGTGGAGCAGCACCAGATGGTGTACCGCGCCCTCGGCGACGCCATGAACGGGCCGATTCACGCGCTCGCGCTCAAGACCTACACCCCCGAAAGCTTCGGCAAGCTGGAGAAAGCCTGATGGAACAAACCCTGAAAGATCGTATCGAGAGCACGCTTTCGGCCACTCCGGTGGTGCTGTTCATGAAAGGCACCCGGAATTTCCCGCAGTGCGGGTTCTCGGCCAAGGTGGTCGGGATCCTGAAGGAGCGCGCGGTCGAGTTTCGCGACGTGAACATCCTGACCGATCCCGAGCTCCGCCAGGGTTTGAAGGACTACTCGAACTGGCCGACGTTTCCCCAGCTCTACGTGAAGGGCAAGCTCGTCGGCGGTTGCGACATCGTCACGAGCCTGCACGAAAGCGGCGAGCTCCAGGGCGTGCTGGCGGGCTGATCCGTCGCATTTTCGGGCTCGGGCACGGGCACGTTTCTGATTTCGGGGACACGCCCTACCATTGGGGGCCATGGCCGAACGTCCCCTGATCCTGCTCTCCAACGACGACGGCTATCGCGCGCCCGGCATCAACCTGCTCGCCCGCGCGCTCGACCCGCACGCAGACGTGTTCGTGTGCGCGCCGGAAGTGGAGCAAAGCGGCGCGAGCCACGCGCTCAGCCTGCACCGGCCGCTCCGACTCTTTCGTCACGGCGAGCGCGTGTTCTCGGTCGACGGGACTCCGGCCGACTGTGTCTACGTGGCGATTCACGCCGAAGGACGCGTCCTGCCGCGCCGCCCCGACGTGGTCGTCTCCGGGGTGAACCACGGCGTGAACCTGGGCGACGACGTCTTTTACAGCGGGACGGTGGCCGC
>DASXWF010000914.1:0-7019 GCA_036503835.1 Polyangiaceae bacterium
CGAATGCCCGGTCGAGATGACTTCCGCAACATGCTATGACCGCGAAGGCCACGTCATCCCGAGTCCGGGCGTGAGCCTCAGGGGCCAGGCGAAAAAGTAGTGAAGGGACGAAAGAGGATGCAGTCAGCCAGCATGCGCGCAGGCGTGGTTTCCGGTGCGAATCCGACTTGGTTCCAGAAAGCTGCGAAGCGGCTCGCGAGTCTGCTCGCGCCGCTCGCCCTGCTGGGCGCGACGGCGTGCGGCAGCGACGCGCTGAAGGTGCCGACCTCCACGTGTGCCGCGGACGGTCTCGGCTGCGCCTGTTCCGAAGAGGTGGCCTGTAAGCCGCCGTACCAGTGCTCCGACACGGGCGTATGCGAGGCGGGAGACTGCACCCCGGGCGAGCTCGATTGTACCTGTACCACCGACGGTGATTGCGACGAGGGCCTTGCCTGCAACGACGACAACGTTTGCGGGCTCCCCGACGGCAGCGAAGGCGGCGCCTGCTTCTCGAACGGCACTTGCGACGCGGGCCTGCGCTGCGTCGACGACGTTTGCGAGGTGTGCACGCCCGGCCGTGAGGGTTGCGAGTGCGAGGCGGGTGACGCCTGCCGCGGTGAACTCGTCTGCGAAGACGGCGTCTGCACGACGGGTGGTCCGCCCCCGGAGGTGCCCGAAAATCCCCTCTGCTACTCGCCGTGCCGGCAAAGCTTCACGGACGACGGCGGCGATTTCCACGAGTGCTCCGCCGAAGGCCTCACCGCGGGCTGCCTCAACGGTCGCGAGTGCGTCGAAGGAAGCTGCGTCGGTGAGGACGACCCGGAGCCCACCGAGTGCGAAGGCGACGCGGAGTGCCCCGACTTCCAGACCTGCATCGAGGGACAGTGCTACGCGAACTGCGACGGGGACGCCGATTGCGGCGGGATCCTGCGCTGCTACCGCAAGGTCTGCCGCACGCCTTGCACGGCGAGCGAGGACTCCTGCCCGAACGGCAAGGCCTGCCGCATCGGGGACGAGGAGCACGGTTTCTGCATGCCGCTCACCGCAAGGTCGGGGGAGCTCAAGACCTCGGTCATGGGCACGTTCGCGCTCTCGGTGGACGACCTCAACTTCAGCAACGTCGAAACCGTGAAGAAGTTCACGATCACGAACGACGCGCCGCGCTCCGTGCAGTTCGTGCTCAAGCGGGTCCAGGAAACGACGTACGAAGACGGCGGACCGGTCATCGTGACCGAAGACGCGCTGCCGTTCCTTTCGATCGGCGAGGAAGGCAACGCCGAGAAGCGAAACGAGTACGAGTTCCTCGTCCCCGCGGGCGAGACTTTCACCCTCGAGGTCTCGATCGCCGACAGCGACGAGGACGAGATCCCGTCCAAGTGGGACGGACTCCTCGAGCTCAGCTCCGAGCTCGGAATCCAGCGCATCTCGCTGAGCTACGCGCGCCGGCCGGACGGTCGCTGGGCAGGTAAGGTCTACTACTTCACGCAGTTCGGGGACCTGAACCTCGAAGCCTGGCGCCAGGATCCGAACAACGCCGACGCGCTCAGCCAGGTCGGCAACGCGTTCATTCGGAAATGGGGCGATCTACGGCAGAAGCGCATTTCCGTGTCCGAGATGCAGGCGGTCGTCACCTCGACGGTCGCGGAATCATGGGCATGGGCTTCGATCCAGCAGGCTTGTACGGAGCAAGGTGATCAGCGCTGCTACCCGAACTCCCGCGGGATCGGCGTTTACACGAACGATCCGAACAGCGCGCCGATCCCGATGGGTTCGGTCGAGTTCCCGATGGCGTTCGACCTGAAGATCGCCGCCGACGACGAGAAGCACTTCACCGGCCGCATCCCGTCGAGCGAGGCGCTGCACTACCCCGGTGATCCCCAGGTAGACATCCTGTTCGAAGACAGCCCGGCCGATTGCTCGTCCCGCAACGACAGCGGCTGCCTCGCGTTCATCAAGGGCTTCTCGACGCGCGTCGTGGTGGGCGGCCGCTACGTGACCGACGCCAGCGACACCACGTGCTCGCGCGCGGACGGGTTCCAGCTCGCGAAGACCCCGTTCATCGTCCAGGGCTTCACGGCCAACACGAGCCGCGATGACGCCACGGGCCTGCTCTACCGCAACGAATGCCGCGACACGCTCCAGCCGTTCGGCGCGGACGGCGACATCGCCCTCAACCGGAGCTACGCGGGCTCGAACCCGATTCCCGACGGCCGGAGCCGCGTGCGCACCGTCGAGCTCATCGACGGCGCGTTGATCGAAGCGGATGCGCTCTACCTGATCTTCCGCGAGCACTTCGAGTCGTTCCTCGGGGACGATACGGAGGGTTTCAGCTCCTACGGTTTGATGGTCCTGCGGCGCGGCAACGCCGATCTCTCGGCCGAAGCCTTCGAAGGTAGCAATCAGACCGAGGAGCGCGCGGCGCCGCAGGGAGTCCTCGATGAAAGCGTGGCTTGCCCCAGCGACCTCGTCGAAGAGGTGCTGGGTGTGCCGACCGCCGTCTCGGACGGCAACGCTTCGGATCTGGCCCTCGGCCTGATCACCGGCCGGTCGCCGGCGACGCCCGAGCCTTCCGCCCTCGATCCCGCCGACGTTCATTACCTCTGCCACGACACGGGGCTCTTCGATCAAGGCCCGGATCCCGCCGGCATTCCGCAGAGCTGCCCGCTCGGCAGCGGCGTCACGTTCTTCACGGGCACCGGAATCCCCGATATCGCCAGCGTGTCCTGTCAGGACAGCGCGACCTGCGGCGTCACGCTGAGCGAGTGGGAGAAGAACGGTTCGCACGCGATTCAGATGAACCCGGTCTGGCGTTGCGAGGACACGAACCAGGTCTACTGCGACACGGATCGCGTCGATCTGCGGAACGGCAAGCGCTTCTTCGCGAAGTCGGCCGACGCTCCGGTGTTCGTGCCGTTGCTACCCGCCATCGACGACGCCTTCCGCTACAAGACGCGCTTCAAGAACCGCGAAGGCACGAACGTCGGCTTTGCCCCTCAGATCTGCCGGCCGAACTCGAACGCGATTCCGTACTGCTACGATCCGCCGGCGATCGAGAGCATCCGCCAGCGCGTCGATTGCCTGACGGTGCTGTTCACGAATCACTACGACGTGCTCAGCCAGCCGGCGCGGGACGCGGCCCGCGCGTTCCTGCGCAGCGACATGTCGTGCGATCGGTGCGACGTGGAGCCGCTGCCGCCCGACTCGCACGACGGCTTCGAGCGTCTGTACGCGGAGCTCCTGGTGATGCTCGGCGACGAGTCGTACACGGCGGCGCTGAAGTCGCGCTTCGACCTGGCCGAGGTCGGGGTGCGCGCCTTCGAGGGCTCGAAGTTCGAGCCGCCGAACGGGATCGACCTGTCCGGCGTCGCCGGCTTCGAGATGTACAAGCTCTATCAGGCCGCCCAGTACTACGAGCTCGTGCTCGATCGCTTCTATTCGATGAGCCCGTACGTCTGGAAATCCATCAAGAACGGCGGCGCCAACAACTTCATCACGCAGCGCACCGTCACGCTCTACTTCAACCGCGTTCTCCGCGCCTCCACCCAGCGAGCGCGTACCTGGAGCGAGATCGGCAAGCGCTATCAGGCGATGAACCAGCCGAACCTCGCCCGGCGCGTGGTGGAGCGGGCCTACTCGTCCTCCTACATCGAAGCGATCGCGCTCTCGCGCATGATGCAGAGCCTGGTCTCGTCGCGCGAGTCCCTGGCCGAGTCGGAGCGCGCGCAGGTGGAGGTCGCGATGAGCAAGGCCGCGACCACCTACCGCGCGGCGCTGCTCGACATGCGCGAGGTCTACGCGAAGTTCACGGACCAGGTGACGTACTTCGGCTTCGCGCCGGACTACGTTCCGTTGCCGGCGCTCGCGCCGAGCGGTCCGAACGCTTTCGAGACCATCCTGTCGCAGGCTCAGGAAGCCGCTTCGACGGCCGCTGCCAAGGAGGATCTCGCGATCGAGAGCAACCGCAGCTTCGACACGGACAGCGCGGCGTTCCAGAGCGAGCTCACCAGCATCCGCAACAACTACGAGGATCAGCTCGCGCAGATCTGCGGCACGTTCACGGGCGAAGACGGCTTCGTCTATCCGGCGATCCGCAAGTACGCGTACCTGAGCGAACGGACCCGCACGCTCGGTGATCCGTGCGGCTTCGTGGGCAACGGCGATCTGAACGCGGCGATGGCCGGGCTCGAGGACGTGCAGCTCGACGCGCAGGGCGTCCTGAACGGCTACACGAACCTGACGGCTCAGGTCGAGAACGAGCGAGAGCGGGTGAGCAAGCAGTGCGACCTCATCGCCGAGCTCGCGGACTACACCTGGGAAGCCGACAATCAGACGAACAACCTGGAGAAGGCGATCCGGACCTCGGAGGCGATCCGGAACGGTCTCGAGAGAGCCAAGTCGAAGATCGAGAAGGTCGCGGAGTTCATCAAGTGCTCGGTGGGCACGTCCACGGATTGCCCGACGGCCACGCTCGCGACGACGATGGTCACCGTCGCCAACGCCGCGTTCACGATCGCGGTGGCGGCCGTCGAGTACGACATCGGCCAGAAGACCAACGAGATCGCCGACATCCGCGCGGCGACCACCCGCTGGACGACGCTCCACGAGTGCGACGTGGCGCAGGCCGAATCCGAGACGACGGTGAAGAACCTGCTGCTCGGGATGAAGGATCTCGATCTCGAAGCGCTCAAGACCAACTACAGAATCCGCCTGGCGCTCGCGACGATCGAAGGCCTGCACAACCAGGCCACGCGGCTCGCTGCCGAGCAGGAGGAAGGCGAGCAGCTCGCCATCAACCTGGAAGCGGCGCGCAACGATCCGAACGTCCGCATCTACAAGAACGACGCGGTGCTGAACGCCGATCGCACGTTCTACTCGGCTCTCAGCGAGGCCTACCGCGCGACGAAGGTCTACGAGTACTACACGAGCCAGAGCTACGAGGGGCTCGTCCGTCTCGGGCTCGTGCGGATGGTCTCGCGTGGTGATTTCAACCTCGAGAACTACCTCTCGGATCTCGGCGACGCCTACTCGTCGTTCTTGGAGGAAGCGGGGCGGCCCGATCAGCGGGTCGACGTGCTGTCCTTGCGTGACGACGTGCTCCAGATTCCGCGCTACGCGGACGACGGGCGCCCCCTCACCGAAAGCGAGCGCGTCGGGCTGTTCCGGGAAACGCTCGGCGAGCCGAAGTGGCTGGACGCGCACGGTCACCGGGTGTTCCCGTTCGCGACGGCGCTGTCACGACTCTCTCCGCTCACCCGCAACCACAAGATCAGCTACGTCGAGGCCGAAATCGTGGGTTCTTCCGTCGGCGATGCGCAGGGGCGCGTGTACCTGAGCCAGAACGGTACCGCGACGGTGCACGCGCTCGACGACTCGAAGGTGTTCTACCGCTTCCCGCCCCGACTCGCGGTCATCAATCCGTTCTTCAACGGCGTGCGCGTCTTCCCGCCGGAGGTCTATCGCAACGACCGCCTGCGCGATCGGCCCTACGCGAACTCGAGCTGGGAATTCGTGCTGAACCAGCGTGACGAGCTCGTGAACGAGGACGTGGACATGAACTCGCTCACGGACATCCGCGTCTTCGTCTACTATCAGGACTTCACGGCGCTCTGATGTCGAGGTTCCGCCCTCTCCACGCTCTGATCGTGTCCGCCGCGGCGCTCGCCGCGGCGGCGACGGGCTGCGGCGACAGTGACCACTCCGGATCGCCCAGCAAGCCGGCGGGCGGCAAGGGCGGCAGCGGAGGAAAGGGCGGCAAGGCGGGATCGAACTCGGTCGGAGGCGAGGGCGGTGAGGGCGACTCGGGCGGCCGTGGCGGCAAGGGCGGCAAAGGCGGCAGCTCGGGACGCGGAGGCCGAGGTGGGAGCGGCGCCACCGGCGAAGAGGCCGGCACGGCCGGGTCGGCCGCGGAGGGCGGCGCGGGCGAAGATCCGTGCGACGCGTGCAGCGACCAGCATCGTGAGTGCGACCTCGCGACCGGCACTTGCGGGGACTGCTTCGAAGACTTTCGCGAAGACGGCGACAGCTGCGTGTGTCCTCCGGGGCAGATCCCGGAAGGCAACGGCTGTGTCGCCTGCGCCGATGATTTCACCCCGAGCTGCCAGGCCGCGGGTGAGACGGGAAGCGTCGTGCGCAAGGTCGACGGGGTCTGCATCTGCGAGACCGAAGACGGCTACTTTTTCAACCTGGAGTCGAACACCGCGCAGGCCTGCGACGGCGACGAGGACGGCTGGGTCAACGATGGCGCCCAGCCCGCGATCGACGGCGAAGACGAGGTCCTCCGGGAGAACGCCCGCTGCGGGCTCCGGCGCGTATTCTCGTTTTTGCTCGAGAACGAGACGGGCGACACCTTCGAGAGCCGGCTGATCGACGACTTCCCCGACGGTCTCCCGCTCTACGAGAGCGCGCGCAACGACGGCGTCGAATCCGCGACACCGCACGCGCCCTACGGGTCCGAGTCGCTGCGCCCCGAGGTCCTGAACAGCCTCACCAAGGCGTGCGTGACGCCGAACGGCGACTACGACGACAACGGCATCCCCGATCTGGGCGAGTGGTCGGGTCGCACGCTGGCCGGTCGCGTGACGCGCAATCCGCGCCTACAGGGCTATTACCAGCGCTATCTGCGCTTCGCTCATTACCTCGAGCTCCATGACGGCTGGTTCGAGGAGGACGAGGACGGTGATCGCTACCACCTCGCCGAGCGCTCGCGTGTCGGCGCCGGCGTGCCCGTGCGTTACCCGTCCGGCAGCAACTCGTATTCCCGGCAGTGCGAGCGTCACGTCGACGTGGACTACATGGGGCGACCGGAGAGTTACGCGGGCGGCGATTTCGTCGAGATTGCACGCGCCTGGGGCGGCATGACCCACCACTCGCAGTTCAAATGCGTGCAGGTCATGAGCGAGAACGACTACGGCTCCGCTTACAGCCGCGAGCGCAATCCCGAGATCGTCTACAAGCCGCTGCAGGCGGGCGTCGCGCGGCGCGCGACGGCGGGCACGTTGCACCAGTGCCCGAGCGACGTAACGGTCAGCGCGCCGGCGGCC
>DASXWF010000915.1:0-2830 GCA_036503835.1 Polyangiaceae bacterium
AGCGCGCGAAGGCGGAGCTCGCGCCCCCGCCGATTCGTATTTCCTACGCCGGCGACGTGGTCACCGCCCTCACCGAGTACGGCCGAATCAGCGAGGATCTGGTCGAGGTGGGCGTGCTCGGCACGTCTCTGGTGCTCGCCGTCGTCCTGCTGTTCTTCATGCGCGTTCGCGCGCTCGCCGCGCTCGGCTTCACGGTCGCTTGCGGCACGGCCTGGACGTTCGGTGCGACCTACCTGGTGCTCGGCCACCTCAACGTGGCGACCGGATTCCTCTTCAGCATCATCGCCGGGAACGGGATCAACTTCGGAATCCTCTACATGGCGCGCTACTTCGAGGAGCGGCGCGGCGGGAAGAGCGCCGAGGACGCTCTGCGCATCGCGCACGAGCGCACCGCGCCTTCGACGCTGACGGTCGCGATGGCGAGCGCCGCGGCCTACGGTTCGCTCGGTGCCTCCGGGTTCCGGGTCTTCCGGCACTTCGCCGTGATCGGCTCGATGGGCATGGCGCTGTGCTGGATCTCGACGGCCCTGCTCCTCCCGTCGGTGCTGCTGCTGCTCGAGCGCCTGAGCCCTTTCCGCGGCGGTGACACGTCGCTCTGGCACCGGCTGCGCTGGCGCGGACTGCGCTACGACGCGCTCTTCGGCTACCTGGTGCAGCGGGCGCCGCGCACGCTCGCTTTCGGCGGCATCGCGCTCGCGGTGTTCGGCGCGTCGCTGCTCTTGCCGTACCTGAAGTCCGATCCGATGGAGTACGACGTCCGGCGCCTGCACGCGGACGTCGGCACGACCAGCGACATCTACCGGGCTTCCAAGCTCACCGAGGAGCTGATCGGCGGGCGCCTCGACCAGGGCATGGTGGTCCTGGCGTATCGCGTCGATCAGGTCTCGGAGCTGAAGAAGACGCTGATGGAGCGGCGCGACGAGGCTCCGCCCGATCAGAAACCGTTCGAAGCGGTCCACACCCTGCTCGATTTCGTGCCGGACGGTCAGGCGGAGAAGATCCCCGTCCTGATGTCGATTCGCGGGCGCTTGCTCAAGGCCAAGCGCTGGATGAAGCCGGAGGACTGGCAGAAGATCGAGATGGTCGTGCCGCCCGAGGATTTGCGACCCTTCACGCTCGCGGAGCTGCCCGCCGATCTGGCGCGCCCCTTCTCGGAGAAGGACGGCACGCGCGGCCGCGTGGTTCTGATCGAGCCGACCGCCGGCATCCCCGACACCGACATCAAGTACTTGATCCGCTGGGCGGACAGCTTTCGCGAGACTCGCTTGCCCAACGGCGAGGTGCTGCGCGGCTCGGGGCGGGCCGTGATCTTCGCGGACATGCTGGGCTCCGTGCAACGCGACGTTCCGGTCGCGATCGCGCTGTCGCTCGGGATGACGCTGTTCGTGGTCGTCGCGCTGTTCCGGAATTTCCGCCGTTCCGCGCTGGTGCTCGGAGCGTTGCTCGTCGGTCTCTCCTGGATGGCGCTGTTCATGGTCGCGACGAACGTGAAGATCAATTTCTTCAACTTCGTGGCGCTCCCCATCACCTTCGGTATCGGCGTCGACTACGCGGTGAACTTCGTGCGCCGCTGCGACTCGGACCCCGAGCAGGGCGTGCTCGGCGCGCTCATGAACACGGGCGGTCCGATCGTGCTCTGCAGCTTGACCACGGTCATGGGCTACTCGGCGCTCTGCGTGTCGATCAACCAGGCCATCCGCGGGCTCGGGGTGCTGGCGGTGGTGGGGGAAATCGCCTGCCTGTTCGCCGCGCTCCTGGTGCTGCCGGCCGCGATGTTGCTCATGGGCCGGGGCCGGCCCTCGCTGCCGCCCCAGGTGGCCATCCAGAGTGAGCCGAGCTCGTGACGCTACCGGTGTTCGTCACGGGCGGCAGCGGCCACGTCGGCGCGAACCTGATTCGGGCGCTGCTCGCGCGCGGCGATCGGGTGCGCGCCCTGGTTCGTCCCGACGGCTCGCGCGAGGCGTTCGCGGGGCTCGAGCTCGAGCTCGTCAGCGGCGACGTGCTCGAGCCGGCGTCGCTCGCCGAGCTCGTTCGCGGCTGCCGCGGCGGATATCACGTGGCCGCCCGGGTACAGACCGTGCGCGGCCGGGAGATGGAGCTCTATCGGACGAACGTGCTCGGTACGCGGAACGTGCTCGCGGCCGCGCGCGCCGCGGGCGCCGGCCGCGTGGTCGTGACGAGCTCGCTCGGCGCGGTCGGGCAGCCGGCGGCGGGACCCTGTTCGGAAGGCGACGGGTTCAATCCCTTCGAGGAGCACCTGCCCTACGAGGAATCCAAGGCCTGGATGGAGCACGAGTGCCTGAAGGCCGCGGTCGCCGGACAGGACGTCGTGATCGTGGTTTCCACGGCGGTGCTCGGTCCGCACGACTTCAAGCCCTCGCGCATGGGCCGCGTGGTGCTCGATTTCGCGAACGGCAAGCTCGGTGCCTACATCCCCGGCGGCTTCGAGTTCGTTTCGGCGAGCGATCTCGCGGCGGGTCACCTCCTGGCGATGGAAAAGGGGCGGAGCGGAGAGCGCTACATCGTCAGCACGCAGTTCGTGAGCGTGGATGACTTGATGGGCATGCTCGAAACGATCACGGGGCGGCGGCGGCCGCGCAAGCTGCCGCCGGGGGCGATGAAGGTGCTCGCCCACATTTCGAGCTTCGTGCTCAATCGCGTCGCGCCCGAGCGGCCGCAGCGCTTCACGCCGGACGCGGTGCGCCTGCTCTCGCTGCGGCGCCACGCCGACATCGGCAAGGCGCGGGCGGAGCTCGGCTTTGGCCCCGGTTCGATCGAGCAGGCGCTGCGCGAAGCCTACGAGAGCTTCGTCGCCCGCGGGCTGGTCACG
>DASXWF010000916.1:0-4017 GCA_036503835.1 Polyangiaceae bacterium
CGACTGACCGGGACCAGCCTTGGTCTGTACCTTCTCGAAGAGCGGGAAGGTCACCGCGTACTTCTTCGTGCAAAATTCGCGAATTTCCTCGGCCGAGCCCGGCTCCTGCTTGCCGAAATCGTTGCTCGGGAAACCGAGCACCGAAAATCCCCGAGGTTGATATTTTTGTTGGAGTTGCTCGAGGCCCGTGTACTGCGGTGTCTTGCCGCAGTAGCTCGCCACGTTGACGAGGAGCGTCACCTTGCCGCCGAAACGGTCGAGGCTCTGCTCCTGACCTTCGAGAGTCTTCGTGCTGAGCGAGTAGATGTTCATGGTCTTCCCATCGGCCGTAGCTTCACCCGCGGGCGCGGGCCGTTCCCTGCGGCACGCCAGCGCGCCCTGAGAAAGGACGAGGACCGCCAGTACGCCGAATACGGACAGCCTCATGTCAGGATACTCGTTGGAAGAAACTGATTTCGGCCTCCGGCCCCCTCGCGTCAAGAGGGTTCCGGCGCTAAGTTCGATCTTCCGGGAATGGCGATCGCAGAAGTCCCCGGCGACGCTCTCGCGAGTGACGCTCTCGTGCCGCTCCACCCGGCGGTGAGGCAGTGGTTCGCGGCGAATTTCGCCGCACCTACCCTCGCCCAGGCACGCGCCTGGCCGGAGATACGCCGGGGGCGTCACGTCCTTTTGGCGGCGCCTACGGGCTCCGGCAAGACGCTCGCGGCGTTTCTGATGGCGATCGACGCGCTCGTCAGCGAGGGCGCGAGCGCGGCGCTCCCCGACGAGACGCGCGTCATCTACGTGTCGCCGCTGCGCGCGCTCTCGAACGACGTCGAGAAGAACCTGCTCGTGCCGCTCGCCGGCATCCGCGAAGCCCTCGCTTCGCTGGGACTCCCGGACGTGGAGGTCCACACCGCGGTCCGGACCGGCGACACGCCGAGCAAGGACCGCACCCGCGCCGCGGGCAAGCCGCCGCACCTGTTCGTGACGACGCCCGAGTCGCTCTACATCCTGCTCACCTCCGAGGGCGGCCGGAAGATGCTGGCCACGACCCGCACCGTGATCGTGGACGAGATCCACGCGCTCGTCGGCGACAAACGCGGCAGTCACCTCGCGCTCTCGCTCGAGCGCCTGGACGCGCTCACGGGCCGCCGCGTGCAGCGCATCGGCCTTTCGGCGACCCAGAAGCCGATCGAAGAGGTGGCCCGCTTCCTGGTCGGCGCAAAGACCGCCGCCGCGAACGATCCCGGCGACGCGCCGCCCGACTGCGCGATCGTCGACACCGGCCACGTCCGCGCGCGCGATCTGGCCATCGAGCTGCCGGAGTCACCGCTCGAGGCGGTGATGAGCGGTGAGGTCTGGGAGGAGGTCTACGACCGCATCACCGCGCTGGTCCAGGCGCACCGCACGACGCTCGTGTTCGTCAACACGCGCAGGCTCTGCGAGCGGCTCGCCAAGAATCTCGGTGATCGGCTGGGGGGCGATCGCGTCACCTCGCACCACGGGTCGCTCTCGCGCGAGCACCGGTTGCTCGCCGAGCAGCGCTTGAAGGCCGGTTCGCTCGCGGCGCTCGTCGCGACCGCGTCGCTCGAGCTCGGCATCGACGTGGGCGACGTCGATCTGGTCGTTCAGGTCGGCGGTACCCGTTCGATCGCCGCGTTCGTGCAGCGCGTCGGCCGTTCCGGCCATTCGCTCGGGAAGACGCCGAAGGGGCGGCTCTTTCCGCTGTCGCGGGACGAGCTCGTGGAATCCGCCGCGCTGATCGCGGCCGTCTCGCGCGGAGAGCTCGATCGCGTGCGCATTCCCCAGGCGCCGCTCGACATCCTCGCCCAGCAGATCGTGGCGGCCACCGCGGCCGAAGGCGAGTGGTCGGAGGACGCGCTGTTCGAGCTCGTGCGCCGCGCCTACCCGTACCGGAACCTCGCCCGCAAGGAGTTCGACGACGTGGTCGACATGCTCGCGCGCGGCTTCGCGACTCAGCGCGGCCGCCGCGGCGCTCATCTGCATCGCGATTCCGTCGAGCACAAGCTGCGCCCGCGACGCGGCGCGCGGCTCGCCGCCATCACCTCCGGCGGAGCGATCCCGGACGTCGCGGACTACGAGGTGCTGCTCGAGCCCGAAGGCGTGCGCGTCGGCAGCGTCCACGAAGACTGGGCGATCGAGAGCATGGCGGGGGACGTCTTCCAGCTCGGCAACGCCAGCTACGTGATTCGCCGCGTCGAACCGGGCCGCGTGCGCGTCGAAGACGCCAAGGGCGCGCTGCCGACCATCCCATTCTGGCTCGGGGAAGCGCCCGCGCGCACCGACGAACTCTCTCAGGCGGTCTCACGGCTGCGCAAGGAGGTCGCCGAGCGGCTCGAAGGCGACGGAGGCCGGGACCGCGCACGCGAGTTCTTGAACACGGGTCTTCGCCTCGGACCCTCGGCGGCCGACCAGATCGCCGACTACCTCGGCCTCGCGCTCGCGGCGCTCGGCGCCATGCCGAGCGCCGACACGCTCGTGCTCGAGCGCTTCTTCGACGAGCAGGGCGGGATGCACCTCGTCATCCACGCGCCGCTCGGCGGACGCATCAACCGCGCCTGGGGGCTCGCCCTGCGCAAGTGCTTCTGCCGCAAGTTCGACTTCGAGCTGCAGGCCGCTGCGAACGAGGACGCGATCGTGCTCTCGCTCGGACCGACGCACAGCTTCGCGGTCGAAGACGTTTGGCGCTACCTGAAGAGCCAGAGCGCGCGCGACATCCTGGTTCAAGCGCTGCTGGTTTCGCCGATGTTCAACACTCGCTGGCGCTGGAACGCGCAGCGCGCGCTGGCGATCCTGCGCTTCCGCGGCGGCAGGAAGGTCCCACCGCGCTTTCAGCGCATGGATGCGGACGATCTCTTGACGATCTGCTTCCCCGACCAGGTCGCCTGCGCCGAGAACCTGGCCGGCGAACGCGAGGTCCCGGACCACCCGCTCGTCCATCAGACCGTCAGCGATTGCACGAGCGAAGCCATGGATCTCGAGGGTCTGATCGCGCTGCTCCGGCGCATCGAGGGCTCGCAGATCGAGCTCGTCGCGCGCGACCTCACCGAGCCTTCGCCGCTCGCCGCGAACATCCTGAACGCGAAACCCTACGCCTTCCTCGACGACGCTCCGCTCGAGGAGCGCCGCACCCAGGCCGTGCTCAGCCGGCGCTGGCTGGATCCGAACCAGGCGAAGGACCTCGGCGCCCTCGATCCGGAAGCGATCGCGCGCGTGTGCAGCGACGCATGGCCCGATCCGCGCGATCCGGACGAGCTCATGGACGCGCTCGGCGTGCTCGGTTTCCTCACCGAGAGCGAGGGGAGGCGCGACGGCCTGGCCCCCCTGTTCGACACGCTCCGCGAAGGGCGGCGCGCGACTCGCCTCGACGTGGCGGGCGGCCTGTGGGTCGCCGTGGATCGGCTGGGCGAGCTCCTCGCCCTCCACCCGAACGCCGCGCTCGCTCCGCCCCTCGTGCCGGACACGCGGGGGCAGAACGGCGCGTGGACGCCGGAGTCCGCGCTCCAGGAAATCCTGCGCGCTCGGCTCGGCGGCCTCGGCCCGGTCACCGCGGACGAGCTCGCGCGTTCGCTCGACGTGCCTGCCGGCGCCGTGGACATCGCGCTCGCCGCGCTCGAGGCGGAAGGCGTGGTGTTTCGCGGATCATTTCGGCCGGAGCGCCAGGGAGCTGTCGAGTGGTGCGAGCGCCGGCTGCTCGCGCGCATCCATCGGGCGACCATCGATCGGCTGCGCGCCGAGATCGAGCCCGTCACGCAGCAAGACTTCGTGCGCTTCTTGCTCGCGTGGCAAAAGGTGGATCCCGCCGCGCGCCTCTCGGGACCCGGCGGCGTCGCCGCCGCGCTCGAGCTGCTCGAAGGCTTCGAGGCGCCCGCGAGCGCGTGGGAGTCCGATCTCTTGCCGTCGCGCGTGGAGGAGTACGACCCGGCGTGGCTCGACGGGCTCTGTTTGTCGGGCAAGACGAGCTGGCTACGCCGGACGCCGAGCGGCTCGGGAGCGGTACCGGTGCGCGCGACG
>DASXWF010000917.1:0-3693 GCA_036503835.1 Polyangiaceae bacterium
GGCACTGCTGGCGCGACGAGCGCCGCCGGCGGGGCGGGCGGCGCCATCTCGCCCGGAGGAAGCGGTGGCGCCGGGACCGGTGGTGGGGGCGGGAGTGCGATCACCGGCGTGCACGTTCGGATCGACAAGACCCTTCAAACGATTCAGGGGTTCGGGATCAACAGCACCTTCATGCCGGCGAGTGAATACCTCCCGATCGACAACCTCTTCGGTACCGAGGGAGTCAACGCAATCGGCCTCTCCATTCTGCGTGTCGGCATGACTTCGTCCGGGACCCTCAACGGGCAGGGGATCCCCGAAGCGAAGGCCAAGGGTGCAAAGATCATCGGGACGGTCATGAGCCCACCCGCGGCCTGCAAGACCAACAACAGCACCGCGCAGGGGGGACACCTGATCTCCGACGACGGGGGTTACTGCTACGAGCAGTGGTCCGATAGGATCGCGGACTTCGCGGAGGAGCAGGGCCTTTACGCGATGTCGATCGGAAACCAGACTGATTTTGCATCGTGTGCAGCGGAAGGGCCGCCGTGCACCAGCGACTTCGATTCGACGGTGTTCACCGCAAAAGAGCTCGTGTCGTGGGTCAAGGTGGCCGGACCGAAGCTCACGGCTGCTGGGGTCAAGGTCATCGCGCCGGAACCCGCCGAGTGGATCCACGCCTGGAGCAACGCATCGGCGACGGGCTCGCTCATTGCCGAGCATCCCCACAGCTCGGATCCGCTCGGCTGTGGATGCTTCTCGAACACTCCGACCGACGAGGGATGCGCCCCCACCTGCCTCGAGGGGAACGGCTACGACTACGGCCACTGGCTCTGGAAGGATCAAGAGGCCTGGGGCGCGTTCGACATCTTCGGCGTGCAACAGTACCACTCGCAGATCGCGTATGCGTGGCCGAGTGACGTCAACGGTGGCGTGCGAGACAAGGAAGTCTGGCAGACCGAAATGTCGGGCATACGGCACTGGCCGGAGGAAGGGCCGTCGATCGACATCGAGAACGGCGTCGCCGTCGCCGGGTGGATTCACTCCGCGCTCACGGTCGGCGAGGCTTCTGCCTGGGTCTGGTTCTTCTACGAAAGCTACTTCGAGAACGACAACGAAGGCCTGGCCGTGACCCAGGAAACCGCGACCATTGCCAAGCGTTACTACACGCTCGGGAACTACAGCAAATTCGTGCGCCCGGGCTACGTCGCCGTGGCAGTTGCCGGGAACGAAAACGAAAACGTCCTGCTCTCGGCCTTCAAGGGGGATGACGGCACGCTGGTCGTCGTAGCCGTCAACAAGGGCGACAGCACCGCAGAATTCCCGATCACCATCGCCGGCGGCACGGCCCCGGCATCGATGACGCCGGCGGTGACTTCGGCGAGCGAGAACCTCGTGACACACGGAGCGATCCCCGTCACCGACGGCCTCTTCACGGCTTCGCTACCGGCGATGACGGTGACGAGCTTCGTTGGGAAGTAGGCTACGGCACGACGTTCATGGCCAAGCTCAGCAAGAAGCGCGCGTCCGTGGCACACGACAAAGTCACGGCAAGAGGCAAGTCCCCGGCGCGGAAGGGAGCGCGCGTTAGGCTCGGCGCGGTGCCGGCAGCGACGCCCGCCGAACGACCTTGCGACCGGGTGAAGATCCCCCGGTTTTGTGGACACCCCAACTGGCGCGAGAATGCGCCCGGAGTGATCCATGGACAAGCGAAAGAAGCAGCGTAGGAAGCGGCGAGCGTTCACGCCCGAGTTCAAGGCGGAAGCGGTGCGTCTCTGCAAGGTCGGCGATCGGACCGTCACGCAGGTGGCCGTTGATCTCGACCTGACGGAGACCGCCCTGCGCGAGTGGGTGAAGCGAGCTGACATCGACGCCGGCAACGGGCCACCAGGTGCCCTCACGAGCGATGAGCGCGCAGAGCTCACGCAGCTGCGGCGCGAGAACAAGCGCCTGCAGATGGAGCGAGAAATACTAAAAAACGATCTGCCGCGGCGACGCGTCTCCTGTTCGACGAGAAACTCCAGGAGCAGTAGCGTCACCCTGCCGTGGAAGAGCGACCGTCTGCTTTTTGGAGCC
The DNA here is from genome assembly GCA_036503835.1 of Polyangiaceae bacterium. Classification (GTDB taxonomy): domain Bacteria; phylum Myxococcota_A; class Polyangia; order Polyangiales; family Polyangiaceae; genus PMG-095. Next base: position 2,056 of record DASXWF010000917.1, read on the forward strand.
GCATGAGCCCGATAAAAAACATGGTCCGGGGGTGGTTGCGGACTTGGCACTGGTGACGCCCTCGGGCGATCCCGCTTAGGAAATTGTTTGGATGCGCCGCCCCTCTTCTCGGCAGAACGGAGCGAGTCATGGTTGAGAAGAAGACGCGCAAACGTGCATCGGGAGGCGGCATGGACCGCGTTCATGCACGAGCGGCTGGTGTCGATGTGGGTTCTACGTTTCACGTCGCTGCAGTCTCAGGCGAGATCACCGAAAGCCCGGTGCAGTCGTTCAAGAGCTTCACTGCGGACCTGCACGCGATGGCCGACTGGCTCAGGCGCCACGGCATCCAGACTGTGGCGATGGAGTCCACTGGAGTGTACTGGATCCCGTTGTTCGAGGTGTTGGAGTCGCACGGCTTCGAGGTGCTCCTCGTCAACGCGCGCGACGTGAAGAACGTTCCTGGTAGGAAGACGGACGTCAACGACGCTCAATGGCTCCAGCAGCTGCACGAATATGGTCTTCTTCGGGGGAGCTTCCGCCCGCGCGAAGACATCGCGCAGCTGCGGGCCTACATGCGCCAGCGCGATCGCATGATCGAGTATGCGGCTTCGCACATCCAGCACATGCAGAAGGCTCTCATGCAGATGAACGTGCAGCTTCATCATGTTGTTACAGACATCACGGGTGGCACCGGGATGAAAATCATTCGCGCCATCGTCGCTGGCGAATCGAACCCCGACGTCCTTGCTCGCCATCGAGACACGCGCTGCAAGGAGTCCGTTGAGACGATCACCGCCGCGCTTTCAGGGAACTATCGCCGAGAGCACGTCTTTGCGCTCCGCCAGGCACTGGAGTTTTACGACTTTTACCAGACGAAAATTCGCGAGTGCGACCGCGAGATCGAGGCGGTGCTGGACGCGTTGAACGCCACGCGCCCTGCACCTGCTGATGCGCTGCCGCCCGTGCGCCATGCCCGCGGTCGGAACGAGCCTCAGTTCGCCGTGCGAGAGCTCATGCACGTGATGCTCGGGGCGGACCTCAGCCAGATCCACGGTCTTGGGCCATACACGATCCTGCGTCTCGTCGCGGAGTGCGGCGATGACATGACCAAGTGGCCTACGGTGAAGCACTTCACGTCTTGGCTCACATTGGCCCCAGGCAACAAGATCTCAGGGGGCAAGCTCTTGAGCTCGAAAACGCGACGCTCATCAAATCGAGCCGCAACGCTGCTGCGGATCGCGGCGGTCAATGTCGGCAGGACGTCGACCGCTCTGGGAGCCTTCTATCGCCGGCTCGCTGCGCGAACCGGCAAAGCGAAGGCGGTGACCGCCACGGCTCGCAAGCTCGCCGTACTCTTCTACAACGCGGTGCGATTCGGCTTGAGGTACACCGATCCCGGTGCCCACTACTATGAAGAGCGCTACCGCCAACGAGTCCTTCATAACCTCCGTCGAAAGGCTGAGCACCTGGGATTTGCCCTGGTCGAAGCGCCCGCAGCTGAAGGAGTTTCTTAGGAAAGCCGCGGCCTTCTTCGCCAAGGACAACGAGTAGACAGCTACCGGTTTATCCTGGCGGAGAAGGCCTCCTTCGACGTCCGCATGATGTGCAGCGTGCTCGGAGTTTCCGCGAGCGCGTACTACGAGTGGGAGCGGGAAC
>DASXWF010000918.1:0-1712 GCA_036503835.1 Polyangiaceae bacterium
AGAGAGCCTCATGGCCTCACCTGCACCCGCTCGCCGTCGACGAGCTCGGCAGCGCCATCGATCACGACGCGCTCGTTGCCCGATAGACCCGACGCTATGTCGAGCCGCCCTTCGTGCATCCGACCGGAGCGCACGAGACGCAGCCGTGCGGTGCCGGCTTCCACCACGAAGACGCCCTCCAGCTGGCCGTGGCGCACGACGGCACCGGAGGGAACCGAGACGGCGAGCGACGATCCCGTCGCGAGCAGCAGCCGGCCGATGCGGCCCGCGCGCAGCCCGCTGCTCTCGGAGAGGTCGACTTTCGCCAGCCGCGTCCGCGTCGCGTCGTCCGAGGCAGGCTGGAGCTCGGCGACCGTACCCCGGACGTCGTGATCGAGTCCCTCGAGACGCACCGGCACGGTTTGACCCACCTGCAACCCCTCGCTTCCGGCCTCGGGCACCCGCGCTTCCAGGCGCAGCGCGCCGGGCGCCTCCAGGATCAGAAGCGGCTGCCCCGGCATGGCGGTGTCGCCGGCGTTGGCGAGCTTCGCGGTGATCACGCCGGCGAACGGCGCCCGCAACACGGCGCGGCCCGCCACGGTGCTCGCCTCGGCCTGTCTCGCGCGCGCGATGCTGAAATGCGAAACCGCCGCGTCGTATTCCGCACTCGAGATCACCTCCTTGCTCCTCAGACTTTCGGCTCGCTCGTGTTCGCGCTGCGCCAGGGCCGAAGCGGCGCGTGCCTGCTCGAGACGGGCGTGGACCTCTTCGGCCGAAAGCCGAACGAGAACGTCGCCCGCTCGCACCGCGCTCCCCAGGCCGACGCGGACTTCGGCAACCGTTCCGCTGATCAGCGGAGCGATGGTGGCGCTGCGCACGGCGCGGACGGTCCCGACCACTTCCGTCACGATCGGGCGGCTGCTCCGGCTCGCCTCGCCGACGACGACCTCTCGGCGAGAGCCGTCGGGGCGTTGCGGCGCAGGCTGCTCGAGGCAGCCCCACAGCAACGAGACCAGGCACGTCGTCAGGAACGCGAGCGTCGGACGCGTCGTCGCGGGTTCGATTCGTTCGGTGTGCAAGGGCTTGCTCCTCGATGGCGGAAGCCCAAGCAGCGATCGGGCCACCCGGTAATCGGCGAACAAACCAATACAATTCAACGAGTTAGCGCCGACGACCGCTCGCGAAATTTCGCGACGTCGCGAGATCTCGTGACGTCGGGACGCTAGCGTTCGCGGTGCAGGCCGAGCGCCCTGACGCGGGAGGCCAGTGTCGAAGGCGCCATTCCGAGCAACCTCGCCGCGCCGGAGTCACCGGCAATCTGCCAGCCCGTCGCATCGAGCGCTCTCAATAGATTGTCGCGCTCGAGATCGGCGAGGTCCCGTGCGGTGAGGACCCGCGAGGCGTCGGAACGGAGAAGATCGGCGCCAACGCCGGGGCTCTCGGCCGGAAGTGCGCGATCGAGATCGAGCTGGCCGTTTTTCGCCGTGATGACGGCGCGTTCGATGACGTTCTGCAGCTCGCGCACGTTTCCCGGCCAGGAGTAGCGCAGGAGCCGCGACGCAGCTTCTTGGGACAAGGGGTCGAGCTGCCGCCCCGCACGAGCGGCAAACTGGCGTGCGAACCGCTCGGCCAGCAGCACGACATCGTCGCCGCGCTCGCGGAGCGGCGGCACTGCGAGCGGAAACACGTTCAGCCGGTAGAACAGATCCTCGCGGAAGCGCCCTTCCGCGGTC
>DASXWF010000919.1:0-4658 GCA_036503835.1 Polyangiaceae bacterium
CGCGGCGCTGCCGTCGGCGAACGGGGCGAAGGACGTCGCGGACTCCCCGAGGCTCTCGGGCGGGCTCGGTCGCGGCAGGTGCGGCAGTCCGTCGGAGACCTGGACGCCGGCCTTGCGCGCGGCCGCTTCGAGCTCGGCGAAGGCTTCGCCCACGGAGCTCGGGCGCGCCTCGCGGTCCTTCTGGAGCATGTGCAGCACGGGCTCGTCGAGCTCGCGCGGAAGCTCGGGGCGGATGTCCGAGAGGCGCGGCGGCGGGGTCGTGAGGTGCGCGACGAGGACGGCCGTAGGCGTCTCGCCGGTGAACGGCGGCTCACCGGTCAAGAGCTCGTGGCAGACGGCGCCGAACGCGTACACGTCCGAGCGCAGGTCGATCTTCTCGCCGCGAGCCTGCTCGGGAGACATGTAGAAGGGCGTTCCCATCGGCACGCCGCTCGCCGTGTGCACGGGCCCCTCGGCGGTGAGCTTGACCAGGCCGAAGTCGAGCAGCTTCGGCACGACCTCGCCGTTCGACTCCCACGCGAGGTAGATGTTCGCCGGCTTCACGTCACGGTGCACGATGCCCTGGGCGTGGATCGCGTCGAGCGCGCTCGCGACGGGACGCAGGAGCGGGAGCGCGACATCCGGATCGAACCGCGTGTGCTCGTCGAGGAAGCGATCGAGCGGCGCCCCGTCCAAAAGGTCCATCGTGTAGAAGTGCTGGCCACCGGCGAGCCTACCGAACGAGAAGATGTCGACGATGTGCCGGTGACGGATCTGCGTCGCAGCCTGCGCTTCCGCGAAGAAGCGCTGTACGGCTGCCGCGTCGATCGTGCGCGCCGCGTGCAAGACCTTCACGGCGGCCTTGCGCTTGAGGACGGGGTGCTCGGCTTCGTAGACGGTACCGAAACCGCCCGCGCCGATCGGTCGCAGGATGCGGTACTCACCCGCCATTTGCCCGCGCAGGTCCGTGTCGGGTGTGCGGGCTGCTTTCGACCGAGGCGTGGGCATGGCAGCCGAGCTCGCCTCTATACCATGGTGGCGCTCGCGCTCAGCGCGGCCGCGCGCGGAACAGCAGGACGACCAGGCTCGGTGCTCCGACGGTCGCGGTGACGACGCCCACCGGCAACTCGCGTCCGGGCACCACGCTTCGGGCGAGCGCGTCGCACGCCACGAGGAACGCCGCGCCCGAAAGCAGCGAGAGCGGGAGCAGCCGGCCGAGCGCGGGGCCCACGGCGAGCCGCACGAGATGCGGCACGATCAGGCCGACGAACGCGATCGGCCCGCACCACGCCACGGAGGCCGCGACGGCGAGCGACCCGAACCCGAGCACGAGGAAGCGAAGCCTCCTCACGTTCACGCCGCGCGCGTGCGCGAGCTCCTCCCCGAACGCGAAGGTCGAAAGCGCCCGCGCCAGAAGGAGCAGCGCGATCCAGACCGGCACCACCACCGGGAGCAGCAGCAGCACGCCCGCGTAGCCGACTTGCGGCAGCGCGCCGAGCGACCAGCGCGCGGCGTCGATCAACGCGTGGCTCTCGGAAATGTACTGGAGCCCCGTCGAGAGCGCGCCCGTCGCGAGCGTCACGGTGATGCCGGCGAGCAAGACGTCGCCGAGCCGGGCGCGGCCGCTCGACGCGACGAGCGCGACGCTGAAGCTCGCGAGCAGCGCGCCGGCGAACGCCGCCACGAACAGCACGGGGTACGTTCCGCTTGCCGGCAGCTCGAGGGCGAGCGCAGAGAGCGCTCCGAGCGTCGCGCCCGCGGTGGTTCCGACGGTGCTTTCCGTGGCGAGCGGGTTCGCGAACAGCGTCTGAAAGCACGCCCCGACGAGCGACAGGGTTCCTCCGACCAGCGCTCCCACGAGGACGCGCGGCACGCGCAGCTCCCAGAAGATGAACGCGCCGCGCTCGCCTTCGAGGCTAGGGCCGACGAGCGCCGCCACGAAAAGGAGCGCCAGCGAGAGCAGCGCGACGGCCGCGCTCCGCCCCTTCACGACGTCCCCCGCGCGCCGCCGTTCGGCAGCGGGACGATCAGCCGCTTGCCGGCGATTTCCGCGACGTGCATGGGCACCCCGAAGAGCTCCGCCAGGCGCTCGGGCAGCTCGCGCGCGCCGAAGCCGAGGTCGAAGCGGAGGCGACCCTCGGCGAGTCCGAGCACGCGCGGCTCCTTTTCGACGTGAACGAGCAGGTTCACGTCGTGCGTCACGCACAGCACGCCGCAGCCGTCGTCGATCAAGCTGCCGAGCAGGCGATAGGTCTCGGCCTGGCGCGCGGGATCGAGGTGATTGGCCGGCTCGTCGACCAGCAAGAGGCGCGCGCCTTGCGCGAGCAGGCCCGCGACGGCGATGCGCTGCCGCTCGCCGCCGGAGAGCTCGGTGAGCCGCGCGGCCTCGAATGTCTGCATGCCGGTGCGGGCGAGCGCGGCCCGAGCGGCAGTGCGGGCCGCGCCGCGCGTCTCGTCGAAACGGTAGCGGGCGGCGAGCACCGAATCGAGCGCCGCGATCGGCTCGGGCGCGAGCGGTTGCTGGGGCAGCCAGGCGAGCTCTCCGGCTCGCTCGCGCGCCGTCAGCTCCTCGACGGCGCGCCCGCCCAGGGCGACCCGGCCGCTCGAAGGGCGCACGAGCCCCAGCGCGCTGCGCAGGAGCGTCGTCTTGCCGGCGCCGTTCGGACCGAGCAGCGCCACGAACTCACCGGGCTCGAGAGTGAAGCTCACTTCCTCGAGCACGGCGCGCGCGCCCGCCAGAACCGTGAGCCGATCGAAGGAGAGCGCGCTCATGGTGGGTCTTTGATCTGGAGCACTGCTGCGTGAAGCCGCTCGACGAGCGACAGGATGCGCGGACCGTGAACGTACGCTTCCGGGGCCTCCAGGAGGCGCAGGTTGCCGTTCTTGAGTGCCCGGAGCGGCGCGAGTCGCTTCCAGGCGTCGAGATCGGAAGGGGAGGCCTTGCGGGGCTCGGTGAGCACGAAGATCGCGTCCGGATCGATTTCCACCACTCGCTCGGGCGAGAGCCGCGGCAGGCCGCGAATGGTTTCGTTCACCGCGTTGCGGGCGCCGGCCGCGTGAAGGGCGGCGCTGTGCAGCGAGTTTTCGCGGATGAACCAGATCTCGTCGAGCTTGCCGGGTTGATAGCCGATGACGAGCAGCACGCGCGGGCCGTCGGGCGGCGCGGCCACGCTCAGCCTCGTGTTCATGCGTTCGGCGAGGGCGTCGGCCGCGCCGCCCGCGCCGGTGCGCCGGCCGAGCACGCGCAGGCTCGCCACGATTTCGCTCAGCGTGAGCCAGGGCAAGAGCAGCGTCGGTCCGATGGCTTCGAGCTCGCGCTTGCGCGCGCCGGCTCCGGCTTCTCCCACGATCAGCGTGGGCATGAGCCGGGTGATCGCTTCGTAGCGCGGAGTCAGGCTCGTACCGACCCGCGGCAAGCGCAGCGCTTCGGGCGGGTAGTCGCAGTAGTCGCTGCGGGCCACGACCTCGGCTCCCGCGCCGATCGCGAACAGGCTGTCCGTGATGCCGGGCGCGAGCGACACGACGCGCGAACCCTTGGGCGGCGGGGGAGCGCTCCGGCGGCACCCGAGCGCTCCGCCGGCGAGCGCCGCGAGCGCAGCGAGAAGAGCCCTGCGTTCCATGCGCCGGAGGTCTACCCGCTTTTCGGGCGCCGCGGCTCGGCGGGTTCGTTCGGGCGGCGCGCGTTCGCGTCGCAATTGCGCTCGTGGAGGATACGCAGGCCCTCGAGCGTCAAGTCGGGCGCCACGCTCCCGATCTTCTTGGAATGCTTGGCGATGACGGTGGCGAGTCCGCCGGTGGCGATGACCTCGCAAGGAAAGCCGAGCTCCGCTTCCAGTCGTTCCACGAGGCCGTCCACGAGCGACGCGCTGCCGTGCACGGCGCCCGACTGGAGCGCGTGCGCGGTGTTGCGCCCGAGCACGCGGGGCGGCTCGGTCAGCTCGGCCCGCGAGAGCTTGGCGGCGGCGGCGAGCAGCGCGTCGAGCGCGACGCGGATGCCGGGCACGATCACGCCGCCCAGATACTCGCCTTTCGGCGAGATGCAGTTGAACGTCGTGGCGGTGCCGAAATCGACGACGATGGCCGCTCCGTGAAAGCGCTCGTACGCCGCGACCGCGTCCGCGATACGATCCGGACCGACCTCGCGCGGGCTGTCGTAGAGGATCGGCATGCCCGTCTTGAGGCCCGGCCCGAGCACGAGCGGCTCGCGGCCGAAGAGCCTCCGCACCATCGCGACGATGCCGTCGGTGAGCTCCGGCACGACGCTCGCCACGATCGCCGAGTCCACGCTTTCCGGAACGAGGCCGCGCTGAGCGAGCGCCTGCACGAGCAGGACGCCGTATTCGTCCTCGGTACGCTGCTGGTCCGTGACGAGGCGAATCTTGTGTTCGAGCTTTTTTCCCGCGAACAGCCCGAACTTGATGTGAGTGTTGCCGATATCGATGGCGAGGAGCATCCGGCCCTCGGCCGAGTATTACACCGCAACTCAGTTGCGGTGATGGAACCAAGAAATACGGCGACCCGATTGGGCCATGAGAGCCGATTTTCTGCGGCCTCACACCTGCGGCCGCGGAAAATTGGCGATCGATCCAAGCGGGGAGCCGGTGCAGTCCCTCAGGTGCCGACTGGGTAGCCTGCGGGGAGCTCCCCGCGTTTCCCGAGCTCGCTTTCCGCTCGGGCGA
>DASXWF010000920.1:0-1941 GCA_036503835.1 Polyangiaceae bacterium
GCGGGGCAGGCCGCCGAACGACTGGGCGTCACCGGCGATCAGCTGCTCGCGCTGGTCGAACGCAACATCCGCCTCGGCAGCTCGCGGCTCGGAAGCCTCGGGCGGAGCGCTTGATGGCGAGCTTTCTCGTCACCGACAAGATGTCGCCCGAGTTCCGGGCTCGCCTGCAAGCGAACATCAGCGGCAAGCGCGTCACCCCGGGCGCGCGCCTCGCTCCGCGCTCGCTCTCGTGGCTGCGGGTCTCCGCGTTCCTGATCGTCGTGGGCTCGGTCGCCGCGCTCGTCGTCGCCATCCAGCGGCACCGGGCCGAGCGCGAAGCCGCGCGCAGCGAGCTGCTCGCGCGCGTCCAGCGCGAAGCTTCCGCGCTCACGAGCGAGGATCGTCGCACGCCCGAACGCGTGAAAACCTGGCTCGAGCGCGTGTCCGGTCCCTACACCGGCGACACGATCGGAAACGACGTGCGCGGCGAGGCGGCGTTCGCGGCGACCCTCGCCCGTCCGATGATCTACGTGCGCGGCCCGCTCGGCAGCTTTCGGAGCGCGGCCGGCATCGCCGAAAGCGCGGACTCGTCGCAAAAGGACGCGCTGATTTCGTGCTTGATGGAGCCGCCCGCGTCGCGGAGCGAAAAAGCGCTGCTCGCGCGGGCGCGGACGGCGTTCGGTCGCGCGGATCGCCTGCAGGACCCGACCGAGCACGTCGAGCGCTTGCGCGACGCCCTCGCCGGCATCCCGTTGCTCACGCCCGCGTGGGAAGCGCGCGTGCGCGAAGCACCCGACATGCGTGAGCTCGGCCGGCTCACACGCGACCTCGAGCGCGCGCCACTGCGAGCGGCCAAGCGCGCCGCGAAGGCCGAGCTTCTGCTCTACGTGCTGGACGAGCCCGCCACCTCGCCCGGCCCGGTCGAGCTCGACGGCGAGCGCGCCCACGACGTACGCGTCGGGCTCGTGGAGCTCCGGACGCAGAAGCTCCTTTTTCAGCTCAGGCGTCCCGTCGATCCCAGCTTCATCTCACCCAACCTACGCTCGGAGTATGCGGGCGCCATCGACTCCTGCGCCCTCTCGCTCGACGTGCGCGAGGCCGTCACCGGTCGCGCACCGAGCAAGGGCTAACGAGGGCTGCGCCCTCGGGCTGACGAGGCGTGTGAGGCAGGGGCAGGGGCAGGGGCAGGGGCAGAGGCAGGGGCAGGGGCAGAGGCAGGGGCAGGGGGAGAGCAGGTGTTGGGGGTCGGGGGAGTGGCGCGAGGGGCGGTGCTCACGCACTGCGGGGGATGGTCGTGATGGGCGGCGATAAGAGGCGGAGCGGGGGGAGGGACGGGTGGGTGGTAGGTCGTCTCGGGTCTTCCAAGTGTGCCGTCGTGCTCGGCCGGCTCAAGGCCGGGGCCGCGCGCAGGCGCGCGGTCGCTCGCGGACTCGCGAGCCTTGATCCGGCCTCCGCGCGCCGGCGTGGACCTTCAGGTCCTCGAGTAGCGAGGACAGGAGGAAAAATCGCCATGTCGCTCAAGATCTATCCGATCGTTCTCGATCTCGTTCGTCGGCTCTCACCCACCATCAGGGTGTTGCGCTCGCGCAGCTCGGCTCTCGCCGATCAGATGGAGCGCGCTCTCATCAGTGTTCCGCTCAACACGGCGGAAGGCGCTTACAGTCGCGGCAAGAATCGGCAGGCGCGCTTTCAGTCGGCGGCGGCTTCGGCGCGGGAAACGCTCGCCTGCTTGGAAACCGCCGAGGCCATGGGCTTCATCGGGCCCATCGACCCCGAGCTGGCCGCTCTGTTTCATCGCGTCATCGGCACGCTCGTGCGCCTGGTGGAGCCGCGGGGCTGAAATCGGAGAGGGGGGCTTCGGTCGAGCCGTGGGGGCTCGCGTGGCGAAACCGGAAGCGGCGAACTACTCGCGCCGGGAGGGCGTCCCAACTCGCCGGGAGGGCGTCCCAACTCGCCGGGAGG
>DASXWF010000921.1:0-3508 GCA_036503835.1 Polyangiaceae bacterium
GGCGCCGGTGACGGGATCGCTCACGAGCAGGATGGTTCCGAAGCCGAAGCCGTTCCTGCCGACGCGCGTGTCCTCGTCGTGATGGAGCCGGGTCGAGTCGGCGATGCGCACGAGGTACGCGTTTTCGTAGCCGGGCGCGAGCACGGGCGGCAAGAGCACGAAGGCGACGTGACCGGTGTTCGGTGACTCGATCTCGACCGGCTTGAGCCACGCGACCACGTCGCCCGGCCGGAGCTCGTCCACGCGGGCGAGCCTGCGCCAGCCGCCACGTTCGCGGTCGAGCGGCGCGCGCGCGAGGCGCCGCTGGAAGTCGCGCGCGAGCGGTCGCTGCGGTAGGCCGTGGGCGGCGGTCCAGGCGGCGCGCGGCGCGGATTTGCGCAGCACCCAGTGCACCATCCCCGAACAGTCGAAGCGATAGATTCCGCGCTTCTCGTTCACCGAGAGCCCGTACTGGTACTCGCTTTCGGTGAGCGAGGCCGAGATCGCCCCGAGTTTTTTCATGACGGGATTCAGGTTCCAGTCGATGCGCGCGTCGTCGAGCAAGCGCGCGGGCGCGGGCGCGGCGGCGGCGTGCTCGTTCGGAGTGTCGCGGAGCTTCCGGGCGTCGAACGGACGCGGCTCTTCGCGCCGCGCCCGAGGCTCCGCCGGCGCGCATCCGACGAGCGAGCACAGGAGCGCGAGTGTTCGGAGACCCACCCGCTTTCGACTCCGGATCACTCGAGCGCCTTGGGCTGTCGCGAGCGGGCCGAGAGCGTGATAATCTTCGGGGCCGGTGGAACGGAGGAGCTCAGTGACGACCTTGGTACGCGCGACGACGACCTTCTTCTTGTTGCTTCCCTTTTCGGCTTGCTCCGGCGAATCGACCCAGGAAGAACCCACCGCGGGCAACGGTGGAAACGCCGGAACGGTCGCGGGCATGCCCTCAGCCGGTCAAGCATCGGGAGGAAGCGGCTCACCGGCGGCGGGGACGTCGGGCATTGCGGGCGCTTCGGCGGGGAGCTCGGGAGGTTCCATCACGTCGGGGAACGGCGGTTCCGGCCCGCGCGCCGGCGACGGCGGCGACGGCCCGGCGAACAGCGGCCGTGGAGGAATGTCGAGCGGAGGAGGCCCGGCTTCGGGCACCGGAGGAGACGCGGGCGAAGCAGGTTCGACGGCGGGAGGTAGCGGCGGCAGCGGGTCCGGCGGTGACGCCGGTCAAGCCGGCGAAGCAACCGGCGGCACGGGCACCAGCGGCGGCGGCGGCGAGGGAGGGTTACCGAGTTCGTGCACGGAGGGCGGCTGCACGCCCGAGCCACGAGGGCTGTGCGGGGACGAAGACATGATCACCTGGGTCTGCTGGATGCCGCCCGTCGATTTCCAGACTTTCTACGAGGCGATGATGGAAGCAGGCTGCGAGGACACGGCGAGCCAGGTTCCCCGCTTCTGCTGTCCCCGGACGTTCATGCCGGAATGCCTGTAGGCTGACGCGCCGCCGGCCACTCCCCTTCCACGCGCCGGAGACCCAGAGATCGGCACATGAGAACTGTGTTCGGCAGGAAAGCGAGCGGCCTCCGCCTGGAGCGCATGGTGGCCTCGCCGCGCTGGAAGGATTCCAGTTTTCAGAACCTCAACCCGATTCCGCCCGGGCTGCGCTCCGGCTCGCCGATGCCGAGCATCGGAGAATTCCTGTGCGGCGGGCCGAGGCGGGTGCCCGTAGCTCCCCTGCCTGCGCGGGATCCCCAGGAAATTTGGCTCGAGAAGCCCGATACCGGCTTACGGGTGACCTGGCTCGGCCACTCTACCCTGCTGCTCGAGATCGACGGGCTTCGGATCCTGACCGACCCGGTCTGGGGGGAGCGCGCCTCGCCGGTGAGCATCGCCGGACCGAAGCGCTTTCAGCCCATCCCCGTCCCACTCGCGAAGCTACCGAAGCTCGATCTCGTGATCGTGTCGCACGACCACTACGATCATCTTGACTATCCGACGATCCTGGAGCTCGCGCGCAGCGAGGTGCCGTTCGTGACGTCGCTCGGCGTTGGCGCGCACCTCGCGTCGTGGGGCGTCGCCGAGGAGCGCATCACCGAACTCGACTGGTGGGAGTCCGCGCCGATCGCCGCGGGCCGCGCGAGCGTCACCGCGACGCCTTCACAACACTTCTCGGGACGCGGCGTCGGCTCGCGCAACGCGACGCTCTGGTCGTCGTTCGTCGTGCGGAGCGATCGCCACGCGTTCTTCTTCAGCGGCGACACGGGACTCACCTCGGAATACGCGGACATCCGCGGGCGGCTCGGGCCGTTCGATCTCGTCATGCTCGAGGTGGGCGCGTTCCACCCCGCGTGGGGCGACATCCATCTCGGTCCCGAGAACGCGCTCGCCGCGCTCGACCTGCTCGGAGCGAAGCGCCTCTTGCCGATCCACTGGGGCACGTTCAACCTGGCGCTCCACGACTGGGACGAGCCCGCGGAGGTGCTCGTGAAGCTCGCGCCCGCGCGCGGGGTCGAGCTCTTGATGCCCGAGCTCGGCGAAGCGGTCGAACCCGCGCGCGTGTCGGGCTTCACGCCCTGGTGGCGCGAGGTGAGCGCCCTCGAGAAGAAGCGTCCCGCGGGAGCGCTCCCACCCGCCGAAACCGAGCTCGCGCCCGAGCAAGCACAGTGGCCGATCGACTGACGCCGAGCTCGCCGCATCTCCCGCGCGCCGGGGCGCTCGCGGCGCGAAGGCCACGAAACAGCGCAAATTCAGGCATCCTACCGGCGTACCCGCGATGCTGATCCGCTGCGAGCGCTCGCTTTCGATCGCCTCGAGCTCCGAGCGCACCTTCGCTCTGCTCGACGACTTCTCCGCGACCTCGCGCTGGCTCGAGCAGAGCTTCGGCATCGAGAAGCTCTCGCGCGGACCGAACGGAGTGGGGACGAAGATCCGCTACTCGTACCGCGACCGCGCTCGGGGCGGAACGCTCGACGGCGTCGTGATCGCGCACGTACCGAGCGAGCGCCTGACGCTGAAGTGCGCCGACGCAAAGGTCGTCGTCTTGATCGATTTTCGGATCCGCGACACGCCGCGCGGCTGCGAGCTCCTGCACGCGATCGAGATCACGCCGAAGTCGACCTTCGTGAAGCTGTTCGCTCCGCTGATCCGCTCGCAGCTGCCGAAGCGACTCGCGCGCTCGACCGATCGCCTGCGCCAGCTACTCGAGGCCGAAGCTTCGACGCCGGTCTCCGGTCCGACCTGAACTGCGGGCCGAGGCGAGTCGCCCCACGCGTGCGACACGAAATCCTATGCTTGCCCCCCGCGCGCGGACCGAATTCGCACTCGCAAGTGTGCAGAAGCACTCGGTGTTGAAGAAAGGCACTGGCGCTTTCCGAACTGGGCTCAAAGAATGCGCGGATCTAGTGACTCCGTAGAGGGGAGAAGGCTACCCCGAAACTCGTGACGTCTCTTGCTGCTTACATACTGTCGCTCGCCCTCGCGAGCTTCCCCCCCGGCACGAAGGTGCATTCGCGCGAACGCATGCCCGAGTGCGGCCCGGAGC
>DASXWF010000922.1:0-5334 GCA_036503835.1 Polyangiaceae bacterium
ATCCCGCGGCGAGGGTCGAGGAATCCTGGCGGGAGCCGTCAGCGATCAGACGCAGGTTTCGCGTTTCTGCCGCTGGATCGCGATGGCGATCGAGGCGCAGAACCAGCTCGCGTTCCAGGATCACGTGGACGGCGACCAGAAGGAGGACGCGGTCGGCATTTCCGAGGTCGCAGGTACCTCGGGCGTGTTGAAGTTCGACCGGACGAACCTCGGCGCAGCGAGCTTCCCGATCACTTTGCCCGAGAGTGCGCAGATCCTGGCGGGTGCCGTCGGCAACTTCACGGGCGGCGGCAAGTCGCTCACCGTCGTCAACGGCGGCACGCTCGCGAGCATCGCCTACAACAAGGGTCCGACGCCGGCGATCACCGGCGCACCGGCCACCGACTACGAGGCCGCGGCCCGCATGCGGATGAACGGGGACAGCATCGACGATCTGGTCGCGCGGCGGGCGGACGGCACGCTCGACGTGTTCCTCGGCAGTTCGTCCGGACTGACCTTCGCGCCCGCCATCCATCCCATTCCCCTGCGCATCGACAGCGACACGCTGCCGGACTTCGTCTGGCTCACCGGCGGACCCAACATTGCGAGCACGAGCTCGATCTTCGGCCAGTCGTCGCGGCCGGTGATTCCGAACACCATCAACCTGAGCCTCATGAAGAGCGGGCTCTTCCGCCGCATTGCCGGCGCGTCCAGCGGAATGCAGGACATCGTCACGCTGGGCCAGGACACGGCCGGCGGCGGCGTGCTCATCTGGTGCCACACCAACGGCAACGGGCTCGAGTGCGAGACCGCGATCGAAGCACGCTTTGCGAACGCCGAGCGCGACCCGGTGGACTTCGAGGTCGCCGACCTCAACTTCGACGACCTCGACGACTTGAAGGTCACGTACGCGAACGGAAACACGCGCCTCATCATGGCCAAGCCGAACGGGTTCAAGCCGCTCGGTTCCAGCCAGACGGCCAAGACCAAGAAGAGCGGCGTACCGATCGCGAACCCGCTCGACCCCGAGCCCACGGACAGCGAGCCGGTGGAAACCGCCTTCGTCGCGTTCAACGACGAGGGCGGCACGGTCCAGTTCAGCGTGATCGACGACGAGGGCAACGAAACGCCGGCGCTGGATCTCGGGTTCACCGCCGCAGATCCCTTCGAGGTCGCCGTCGGCAACCCGAACGACGACGGCGCGGAAATCTCTACCGCGCTCGCGGAGGGCTTCTTCCCGTTCCAGGACGTCATCGTGCGGAGCGGGACCGAGCTCTTCGCGCTGATGTCGAACGGCGACGGTACCTTCACGGTGAACGACCTCGACGATCCCGAGGACATGACGGGCTTCCGCGTCGAAGACGTGACCGGTGACGGCATCGACGACGTGGCGGTGACGGTCGCGGACGGCTCCGTCACGGTGTTCGCGGGCAGTCCGAGCGGACTCGATCCCGAGGGCCAGAACTACACCGGTCTACCGACTCCCGACGAGAACGACGGCAAGATGCTGCTCCTGAGCGGTCTCGGCGTCGACACCGTGGGCGCCACCGAAGCCCGCTTCCGCGTCTCCGTGGGTTCCGGTGACACGGCCGCGCTCGACGAGCTCGACGTGCAGGTGTTCGACGGCGACAACGGCGGCCTCCACCAGTTCGAGGAGACGACGAGCCTGCTCAAGACCTGCTTCCGCCTGAGCGCCGATCCCTGCGGAGACAGCAACGCCGGCAGCTGCACGGGCGGCCCCCTCGAGCCCATCGAAATCGTGACGGCGAGCAGCGATTCGCTCGGCGACGACGTGTGGGACACGATCTACAAGGGCGCGCACTCGCCCGACGCCTCGATCGCGGGCGACGGCCTCCCGCCGTACAACTACGAGCTCCGCGTCTTCCTCTCGAACGACTGCAGCGTCCTTCCCACGCCGGGAAGCACCATCTCGGTCGCCACCGCCGACGCCTTCAAGGTGCGCTCGAACGGAATGCTGAGCATGCCGGCGGGCGAGTTCTCGTTGATCGGCTCCGATTCGGACGGAACCTTCGGAGTCCCCGATCTGCCCTACCTCCGCGACACGAACTTCGACGGCACCTTCGACATTCCGATCGCCGTGGGCTCGAGCGCCACGGAGATCCAGCTCAAGGAAGCGGACGCGGACGACCTCGCGGACGCGACGCCCGGCGTCTCGACCGGCGCCAACGCGGACATTCAGTATCAGTTGCTGAACCCGAGCGGCGTCCCCGTTTCGGTGGTCGGCGGCGAGAACGGATCGGGTACGACGTTGGTCACGAACCCGTCGGGCAACAACGACGGCGTCGCGGCCCTCGACGTCGAGACGCGCATCCACACGCTCGGAGCGGCCGCTCCCGGCGTCTGGACCTGGCGCTGGGAGAACGTGGTGGCGACGAACGCCTTCCACGTGTTCACGCCCTTCGGCTCGCCGACGACGCACGAGGTCCTCGGCGCCAGGCGCGCGCGTCCGAAGCTGAGCAACGCCGAGCAGCCGTATTTCTGGCAGGAGCAAGCGTCCGTGGCGGAGCAGCTGCCGCTCGTGCTCGGACATCGGCGCGCGGACGGCGCGCTCGAGGGCACGAGCCTGGCCGTGGACAGCGCGGTCTACGCGAGCGAGCTGCTGCAGAACGGCGCGGCCACGCTCGACGGCGAGCTCGCGCGCCAGCTCCTGGTCGCGAAGCTCAACGCCCGGCGCGCGCTCGCGCGCGGCGAGGACCTCTTGGGCGGTCTCGTCTACGGAACCACCAAGACCGTGCGCGCGCTCTTCGACGCGGCGGACGACGCCGTCGCCGGGGTCGATCTGCTGCGCGACGACGCGAAGACGCGGCGCCTGGTGGCGCTCCTCAGCTCCGTCAACCTCGGCGAGATCACGTACCAGCACCCGGGCGTACCCTTCCCCGAAGAGCCGATGGCGGACGCGGACGGCGACGGCATCATGGACCTGAAGGACAACTGCCCCGCGATCGAGAATCCGGGCCAGGAGGACGAGGACGACAATCGCATCGGCGACGCGTGCAACGTCCGTCCGATCGCGCAGTGCGTCCTTCACCGCTCTCCCGAGCAGCTGACGGCGTTTTTCGGCTACGAGAGCGCGCTCAGCCTGCGGACGATCCCGAGCGGATCGCGCAACGAGCTCGGCGGAGCCTCCGCTGAGCTCGCTCCGCCCACCGAGTTCCCCGGCGGCCGCCACCTCTCGGCTCTGCGGGCGGACTTCGCGCCGGCCGGCTCGGTGTCGTGGACGCTCGAGGGCGAAGCGGCCCTGCTCGACGCCCGGAGCGACGCCTGCTCGGGCAGCGAGCTCGCGGCCATCGACTTCGTTCCGCGCGCCACGCTCTTCGGCTCGGAGTCGGTCACGATCGGCGACAACGTCACGATCCGTGCAGCGGGCGAGCTGCCGAGCGTCGTGAGCGGCCGCGATCTCGAGGTGGGCAGCAACGCCGTCGTCGGACACGTCTTCGCGAACGCCGCGGCCCGCGTCGGCTCGCACAGCCTCGTGCAGGGCTCGGCCGTGATCGGCGGTCGGCTCCAACGCGAGACCGGCGCGGTCGTGCTCGGCAGCCAGCGCGAGCTCGCGGTGATGAGGCCGCACTCGCTCGCGTGGTGGGTCGACTTCGGCGCGATGAACGGTTCCGACGCGGTGCTCGCCCCGAACGAGGCGCGCACCCTCGAGCCGGGAGACTACGGCAACGTCGTGGTTCCCGCCGGGGCACGCCTGGTGCTCTCGAGCGGGCGCTATCGGTTCCGCTCACTCGAGGTCGCGCGCACGGCGAACTTGATCGCCCAGGGCGACCAGGTCGTGGTGCACGTCGCGACGGCGCTCGCCATCCACGGCGAGACGCGCCTCGACACCGCGGAAACCAAGCTCGTCCTCGGCTACCTCGGAAGCGTTCCGGCTGCGGTCGACGCGTCGTTCTCGGGCGTGATCGTCGCGCCGGACGCCGCGCTCGTGCTGGGCGCGGTGCGCAAGTCGACGTACACGGGCGCGTTCCTCGCGCGCTCCGTGGACGTTCGCCCGGAAAGCGTCGTGGAGTTCAAGCAGCCGTAGCGCTCGAACTCGGGTGTGACATCCTTGCTGGGCAGCCCGGAGGGCGTGCCCGATGACGGATGCACCTGAAGCTCCCGCGAAGACCCGATCGCCCGGCGCGCTGCGCCGCCGCTGGTTCACCGCGGCGGCGCTGGCGAGCCTCGCCGGTGCCTCGCTCGGCTGGTTCTTCTGGCAGCGAACCTCCGCCGGACACGTCGCCGGCGACCCTCTGCTGAAACTGGCCTGCGCCGCAGACGCGGGCACGCTGAAGCCCTGGGAGCAATTCAACGTTCCTGCCGGCAAGGACTCCCCGGTCGAGCTCTGCCGGTGCGTGAAGGCGGACTGCTGCACCTGCTATGAGCTGCCGGGCCATCGCTTCCAGCGTGGTGTGGGCATCAAGGCGGAAAGCACCGCGTTCCGCTGAGCACGCCAGGCGAACGGCGCTATGCTGCGAGCCTGGATGGGACCACGACGAACGCCGAGCCGCGCGCCCGTCAGCCTTGCGCTGGCCTTCGTGTGGGCTCTTGCCTGCGCGTCGACCGAGACGCCGAACGGCGCGCCGAAAGCTCCGCCGGCCAGCGGCGCCGCGGGCGATCCGTCTGGAAGCGCTGGCGAAGGGTCCGGAGCCGGAGCGACTGGAGGCACGAGCAGCGCCGGTGTTGCCGGTGTTGCCGGCGAGTCCGGCGCGGGCGGCGAGGCCCAGGCTTCGGGTGGAGCGGCAGGCGACGCACCAGCTCCCGGGGGTGCCGGTGCCGGTGGCCAGACGGAGCTCCCGGAATGGTCCGGGTCGATCGGAAGTCTGTGCGCCGCGGGCGATCGGCGAACGCGCATTCTCTCGATGAGCCCCGAGCGAAAGACGTGCGCGGCGCGCGCGGAGGACCTATCGGCTGCCGCCGGCGAGTTCATTCGCGCGGAGTTGCCGCTCGGGGCTCAAGACGAACCGATCGAAGTCGCTGCGGCTCCGGCGCGTCTCTGCCGCGAGGACGACTGCCGCGACGGAGAGCTCGCGCTCTCGCTCAAGCCAGAAGCGGACGGCAGCGGCGCGAGCGGCACGTTCACCTTCTCCGCGGCGGGGAAGCGCGTCGAAACGGGCAGGCTCACGACCGCGCGTTGCGCGTGGGACGACTACGTCCCGGCGACGGAGCCGTTGGGACCCGGTGTGCGCGGGCTCTCGCTGCGCGCGCTCGCGGTGTTTCAGGGCGTGAAGGTGCCGCTCATGGAGCGAGGCATCGCGCTCGCGCCGAATCGCGCGGCGGTCGTGGCCGATCGCGCCGCCTTGTTCCGTGCCTACGTGGCGCCGGGCGCCGACTGGTCTCCGCGCGCCGTGCAGG